>JAOZNZ010000650.1 GCA_029933535.1 bacterium
CAACTCCGAACTACCAATTCTCAATTTTCAAGTTATAATTTCCCCTTTCCTAAAGTGGGCTAGGGGGATTTTCTTCACTTTAGTCTTGGTAGTTGAGAATTCGATATTGGAGCTTCTTTCTTAATATTAAATCAAGTCTCAACTCCGAACTACCAATTCTCAATTTTCAAGTTATAATTTCCCCTTTCCTAAAGAGGGCTAGGGGGATTTTCTTCACTTTAGTCTTGAGAGTTGAAAATTCGATATTGGAACTTCTTTCTTAATATTAAATCAAGTCTCAACTCCGAACTACCAATTCTCAATTTTCAAGTTATAATTTCCCCTTTCCTAAAGAGGGCTAGGGGGATTTTCTTCACTTTAGTCTTGAGAGTTGAAAATTCGATATTGGAACTTCTTTCTTAATATTAAATCAAGTCTCAACTCCGAACTACCAATTCTCAATTTTCAAGTTTTAATTCCCCCTTTCCTAAAGTGGATAAGGGGGATTTTCAAACATTTGCGTTTAATTATACCAGAAAAGCGTATGCTTTGCTTAATAAGACGATTTTTGGTAATATTAAAAGTACGTGGAAATTACCGAATTGATTAACGAAGTGTATATTTTTTTCTCAATAAAGATTTTACATTGAATTATCTAAAAACTTTAGATTAATGCATGCTTGGTTTATTACAAAGACATTTAATGAAAAAACAGCTTGAATCTGTTTGTCAGGGAATAAATCTTGCTTACATAATTAAACCATTTATGATTATTTATTAATATTTCCGGACATATTTATGATTAAGATTTATCCATTTGTAATAGTATTATCGCTTACGTTATTTTCAGTTCATGTTAGTGCCGATAAAAAAACTTCGATTGCAAAACCAGCCATATCAAATACGGTTTCTTTTAAATCAACTATTCCTATTGTTACAAATTTCGTTGGAAAATCAAAAAAAATAAAAACAGAAGAGAAAATACCAACAAGAATCCTTACTGAAAGATTGCAAACACAAGATGTTGCTGTGCTTATAACCACAATCACCCAAATAGGCAAACAGGATAAAGGTTCCCGATATGTATTAAAAGAATTTGAAAAATTATTGGGCCATAACAGCACAGACGTTAGATCTGAAGTCCTGAATGCTGCTTATTCATTTGATGTTCTCAAACCACTGCTTCCCTCACTTACAAAATGTTTAGATGACCCTGTAGAAGATATTCGCCAGGATGCAGCTGATATTCTTGGTGATATTGAAAGTCGCGATATGATAAACGTCTTTGTTAACGCGCTTACAAATCAACACGAGGACGTACGTGAGAACGCTGAGTTTTATCTGCTTTTCTGGACAGATGAGGATTTTACTAACACCGCGGGCTGGGTAACGTGGTGGGACAAAAACAAAAAAACATTTGTCTTTGAATGAGTTTACTTAGTAAAAAACGCAATCCAAAGTAAAAATGCTGCAATAATAATTGATATAACTCCCCAGATACTCATCCACACTTTACCGCCTTTTATCCATGGAGCACAAAGATGCGTCAGAGTTTCACGTGAATTATAAATTAAACCCCCAACAATAAACATTGTGCCCAAAATCAACGTGGCAGCAATTTTATAATTCGTATTAGCAGCAGCAATAATTACACATACAATACCGAAAGCAAAGGACACCACGCTTGCAGTTTTCAATAGCCAGTTCGGCATATTAATCCATTTTTTTAAGAAATATGATGCAGATTGAGGCTTCATAATCATCCAGATTCCTTTCGCTAAAGCGACTATTCCGACAATAATTATCAGCCATTGCATAAAAGGTGAATTGTTCATGATAAGTTTGGGTTAGAGGTTAAGGTCAATTATCTGATGTTACTTTTATAATCGATGGTAAATAATCTTCCGGCTTTTCATAACCAAGAAGATTCAATATCGTTGCCGCTATGTTGCCAAGGCCGGGATCTTTTAACTCTGTGTTCAATTCATATTTATCTGTGTCGGGTCCGTGAATAATAAATGGAACGGGATTGAGTGTATGACTTGTCATCGGCTTGTATTTGCCGCCGGGTCCCATAATTGGAGTGTCGGTTTTTTTATCAATGGCAATCATTTGTTCACAGTTGCCATGATCAGCTGTTATAACAATTGTACCTCCAAGCTCGTTTATTAATGAAACGAGCTTGCCGATAACTTCATCTACAACTTTTACTGCTTCTATTGCTGCAGGAAGCGAACCTGTATGACCAACCATATCGCCATTCGCGAAATTAA
This sequence comes from bacterium, assembly GCA_029933535.1. Taxonomy (GTDB): domain Bacteria; phylum Auribacterota; class UBA3054; order UBA3054; family B51-G9; genus B51-G9. The sequence continues at coordinate 2,253 of JAOZNZ010000650.1, forward strand.
CTCTTAAAAATTTAAATTTTCCCGAACGAAGAGCTTTTTCAAGTTCATCGTCTACTTCTCTTGCTTTCATTGCCGGCGCCTCGTCAAAAGCGATTTTATCTGATTCGATTTCTTCCCATTCTTCAGTTTTATCGTTAA
>JAOZNZ010000099.1 GCA_029933535.1 bacterium
GGCGCCGTTGGACAAAAAGATTAGTAATTGAGCGTTTGAAAAGTATTCGCAGAAATAAATGTACGATTTGCGGTGTAGAATCAAAAATAATAACTGAACCTGATCAGGAACAAGAAGAAATATTAAAATTAATAGGAATTACGTTATAGCCATGTAGTTGAAATACCAAAAGTAGCCAAAATGACGACTACATAAGGGATAACTCTATTTTTAGTTCAGAAGATGTGTTATTAGGGTAACGAATTGATAAACGAGGTAATAACAACATAATGTTACCCCGTTAATCTGATTGATTTGTTTACATTTGTATTATGTTTCTTTACGAAAGTCCCGCTGTCCCGAGGAATAAATTACAATCATATCAGCGTCCACATTACCTGTATTTATACCATTATGCATAATTCCCGGAGGAACAACCAGAGTATCACCGGCGGTAATTTTAATTTTTTTATCACCTAAAGAATGAGTAAGTTGTCCATGAAGCAGGTAGAGAATTTCTTCACATGTATCGTGACAATGCCTCGGATTTGCTTTTCCTGCTTTGATAATCACGCGTCCGGCCGTTATATCACTGTTTGTAAGTTCTGAATTTGCCAGCCAGGCGAGAGAGCCCCAATCTTCCTCAATAATATTTTTTTCCGTTTCTTTTTTTGTTCTTAATGGATTCATTTATATAATTCCTTATTAAATTTATGTTAGTGATATTTGTTTGCCCGGACCGGCAGCAAAAGCTTCAAAAATATGCGTTACCTGCCAGGCCTGTTTAAGTGTACCTTTTGAAGGCCGCCGATTTTGCAAGATCGATTCTGCAAAGTCATTGATTTCGTTGTAATAACCAAGAAGAAAGAGTCCTTTATTATAAAGTTGTCCCAGCGAGAATTCCGGTTCCCACACAGCAGAAACCTGTTCCGGTTTACCGATATAAAAATTTGGAACATTACCATATCCCAGAGGAGGAATTTGATGAAGCGTTACGCGGGTATTATTTTCTACTGTAATGTGCTGTCCTTTATCAGATATGATCATTGTGCGTTCCATACCGCCATTTTGTGATGAACCATGCGTAAAAATGATAGAAGCGACTGTTCCGGAAATGTAGCGAAAAGTTGCAATGCCCGCACCGCTGCAGCTTCTTTCATAATGAAGCACATCCGGCATACCAAGCAGAAAAATTAATAGAGAAGCCGGATGACACAGATGGTCAAGAAAAGTCACTACTAAATTTGATTTATTATTTTGTATATAATCATTAAATTCTTCTGTAGAAGGTATATATTGTGGATATTGGAGAGTAACAAGTTGAGGAGTTCCAAAATTTTCATTGGACATTAATTCCTTTGCTTTTTCATTTGCCGGGAAAAACATTTTTTTCATTCCAACAACAACATTTTTTTTAGCTGCATTGGCAGCGTTTTGCATTAGTTCTATATCATTGCACGAAGCGGCAGGCGGCTTTTCAATCCAAACATGACAATCTGCCTGCAGACAATCCACGGTTAATCCGGGATAAAGAGGTCGTCCTTTACTATCATATCCGGTACAAATAAAGACTGCATCCAATTCTTCTTCCGCCAGCATTTTATGATGATTTGAATATGCTGCTGCGGTGCCGAATTTAGTGGCAAAAGCTTCTGCTTTTTGGTAATCAAGATCGCAGACAGCAACTAAATTAACAGGAGTAAATTGAAAACAGGAATAGAGATTACGAAAAGAATGAGAACCGCAGCCGATAAAGCCGGCTCTAATTTCCTTTTTATTAATAATTTTGCCGTTAAAATCAATATGCATTGTGTTTTCTTATTTTATTAATTTGAATCCCCCTTTTTTTAAATTCAGAATTCCCATTGTATAACCGGTATTTGTAATTAATTGTAACTTATTCATAAATATTAGTCAATGTAATGTTTATGAATTTAAAAAAGGGGTAACGAATTGATAAATAAGGTAATAACCACTTGACATTACCCTATTGTTTTGGTATATTACCCCTTTTGTTAAACTTGAAAATTTAGAATTGAGAGTTCGAAGTTGAGACTTATATTTTAATACCAAAAGAAGTTCCAATTTCGAATTTTCAATTCTCAAGTAAAAAGTTTTTTGTGCACAGTGGGTTGTGGTCTGTGGCCTGACACCTGACACCTGACACCTGATAACAAATAACCAATAACTAATAACCAATAACGATTAACCATTCCCATGAATTCTTTAACCGACAAATATATTAATTCTTTACACTTTTCTCCGTCTCATCTTAGTATAATGAAAAAAATCGGGGAGCATAGAGGAAAACAAGAACTTTTCTTCCGGCAAACACCGGAAGCTCTTGACTCTTTACAACATATCGCTGTTATCGAATCAAGCGAATCATCAAACCGTCTTGAAGGAATTACCGCGCCGCACAAGCGGGTTGAAGGGATTGTAAAAAAAGAAATCACGCCTGAAACCCGATCAGAACAGGAAATAGCGGGTTACCGTGATGCGCTTTCACTAATACATTCTTCCGGCGAAGACATGAAATTTTCTGTTGAAACAATTCTTCGTCTTCATAAAATTATTTGTAGTTATATGCCTGAAGAGGGCGGAAAAATTAAAACAACAGATAATGAAATTATAGAATTGCATTCAGACGGCTCATTCAAAAAAGTACGGTTTAAACCCGTTAGCGCTGATAAAACAGAAACAGCACTCAAAAATCTCGAAAAAAATTACCTTAAATCAGCCGTAGATAACGAAATTGAAGCCTTGATTGTTATTCCTCTCGCAATTCTTGATTTTCTTTGTATCCACCCGTTCCGCGACGGAAACGGTCGTGTTGCACGCTTAATAACACTAATGCTGCTCTATCATTTTGATTATCAGGTTGGCAGATACATAAGTCTCGAACGTATTTTTGAGGAATCAAAACAATCATATTATGACACACTTGAAATCTGTTCAAAAAACTGGCATAAAGAAAAACACGACCCCTTTCCCTGGCTGAATTATTTTTGGGGAGTTTTGTTAAAAGCTTATGGAGAACTTGAAGATAAAGTATCAAATATTCGTAGCGGAAAAGGTTCAAAAACAGACCAAATTGTTGCTGCAGTACAAAGAAAAATAGTTCCCTTTGCCATTTCAGATATTGAAGCTGATTGCCCGTTAATCAGCCGCGATATGATTCGTCTTGTTTTAAGAAAACTAAGAGATGAAGAAGTGATTGTGGTGCAGGGAAAAGGCCGTGGAGCAAAATGGATTAAAAAACAATAATAACAATACGATTTAAAAATTATTGCAGTACGATTTAAGGGTAGTACGATTAAATATTATGTGACAGAATCATGACCGTGCAGCAACATGTTAAAACGTTAAATATTATAAACAACCCTAAATATATAATTATGAAAATTTATATTATAATTACCGCTTTGTTTTATTGCGCCACCACTATGTCTATAACAAATACGAGCGCCTCTGCTTCGAATTTTACGGTTAACTCCGGAAAAAAAGGCAATATAGCTATATTGAGCGGGAAATTACCTGAGTATAACCATACTACAATTAAAAAACTTGCCAATTCTTTGCGAAAACAAGGTTTTAAAGTTGCATTACTTACAGCAAAACAAATCTGTAATAATCAACTCCTTTCAACAAATAATTTTTTCGCTTTTATTATTCCGAACGCGAAAGTTTATCCAATAAAAGGTTATTCGACATTGCGTGAATTCGCAAAACAAGGTGGGCATATTATCTTTGCAGGTGGTCCCGCTTTCACAAAACCAATCAGGCAAATCGGAAATAAATGGCTTACAGAGGAAGAGATTACAGAAAAATATAAAAAAAATAAAATTTCACATTTGTGTTTTGATTTTAATAAATCAATTTCTGATTATGGATGGACTCGCGCTTCGGCTTCTCTTGCAAATACGGGTTTATGGGAATTAATTGATAATATACCCAAGCAAGGAATGAAAAGTTTACATTTTCTTTGCGAAAATTTTGTCGGTTGGGATGGATATATTACAAAAAAACTTGATGTATCGCTATTCGGAGACGGAGATAATTTATTTTGTTTCCAAGTGCGCGGGGACACAAAAACACCGGAAATATCTGTCGAAGTGCAAGAAAATGACGGCTCCCGCTGGATTACAACAGTACAAATTAATACAAATTGGCAACGCGTAGTTATACCTATTAGTTCTTTCCTATACTGGAAGGATTCACCTACAAAAGAAAAGCGCGGCGGTGATAATGACAAAGTACAAACTAAAAATGTTTGCCGAATCGGTTTTGGTTTGTCAACATCTCATACTCCACTCTCGGCTACAGCCGGCCGACATGAATTTTTTGTTTCCGAAATAGGCACCATGTACGATCCTATATTAAAAGTTTTTGATAAAGCAGAAAAACCACCGGTTTTTGAAACTATATCTCCAACTTACAAAGTGTATCCTTTAACTAATATCGTAAAAGCTGTATCGGTTGCTCCATGGCAACCAACCAACAGCTTATCAAAAAGAAAATGGGTAATTCCGCAAAATAGCGTTTCACCAATTCCGCGTACTCAGGGTCGCGGCTTTCAACGAGAACAAAAATGGCGATGGATTAGCCTGGTTGACGCACTTGACGCTGATAATTATCGTCGCGGCTCGCTTTTTTGGTTACTGATTAACAACCGACAGTCATCGTTTTCTAAAGCCTGTTTTGTAGGTTTAGCATCATCTGAAGCCAAATTTTTGAATTCGAAAGCTGTAACAGACACACTCATTAAAACGCTTGAACGCCTGAACAAAGGTTTGTTTCTAATCGAAGCCGGAGCAAATCATTTCGTTTTTTGGCCGGAAGAGCAAATAGAATTTGGCGCAAAGTTGCTTCGTTTTAACGAAGAACCGCAAAATATTGATTTACGTTTTACTGTTGAAAAAAAAGATGGTTCCATTGTGTTAAATCGGGACTTTAAAGTTGATTTTCAAAATAAACAAAATTTCGTAACAAATTTTATGTGGCATGCTCCAAAAAACGAGGGAGAGATATTGCAAATTCATACTGCTGTTTTGGTTAATGGAACAATTGTAGATAAAATCTCTCATGAACTGGGAATTATGTCCACCGGCTCAAATAATAAAAAAGATTTTGTTAAAACTAAAGGAAATCAGTTTGTTTTACAAGGAAATCCCTGGTATCCCGTCGGTATCAACTACTGGCCGGCTTGCATTTCCGGTGTAGAAATTAAAGACTTTTTCTCCGGATGGATTAGTCGTAGTTTCTATGCACCGGAAGAAGTCGAACGCGATTTAATTCGTATGGAAAAACTGGGCATCAATATGCTCAGTATTCAAGGTGAAGGTTTGGACCGATACCGTGAACTGTTGGATTTTTTACGCAGGTGTGCCGCGCATAATATCAAAGTGAACCTTTTTATTGGTATGGCATCCCCGCTGGCACTTAATGAAAAATCTTTGTATGAATATATTAAGCGCGCTAAATTAGATTCTAATCCAACATTATTCGCTTATGATACAATCTGGGAACCGGGGAATTATGTGTTTGCAAATAACAAACGCAAACAATGGGACGCAGATTGGCAAAATTGGATTTATGATCAATATGGCAATATTCACAACGCGGAAATCGATTGGAAATTTCCTGTCCCGCGAGATAACGAAGGAAAAGTTACTTCTCCTCCTGATCAATACTTTCGTGAAAACGGAAAGTGGAGGGTAATGATGGCGGCATATAGAAGATTTATGGATAATCTTATGAGTCGAAAATGGAATCATGCTACTCGCGTTTTACGTACAATTGACTCAAACCATCTTATTAGTTTCCGGCAAGGTAACACTTTACCACACGATTTTACTCTCACAGCTACGCCAAAACACATCGATTTCATCTGCCCGGAAGGTTACTCAATCGCAAATAGTGAAGACGGTCTTGACGTGGCCGGATTTATTACACGATTTGTTCATTTTACGACCGGTGGTAAACCAATTGTCTGGGCAGAATTCGGTATAAGTGTATGGAATAAAAATAGTATGCAGCCTTCTGCTGAAACTATCGTAAAACAAGGTGTTTATCATAAAAGATTTTATAAAATGATTGTTGAAAGCGGAGCAAACGGATCAGCACCCTGGTGGTGGCCCGGAGGGTACAGAGTTGATGAGAAAAGCGATTATGGCATCATAGAACCTGACGCGCGTCTGCGCCCTAGCGCGACTTATCTTAAAAAATTTGCGCCGTTAATTAAAACGCCTCGCAAATGGCCTTCTGCTGACAAAACACTTGAAATTGACCTCGATAAACATTCGGGAGGTTATTGGTGGTTGTGTTTCAATTCAGGAAAAAAAGCTTATCATAAAACAAGACTGCTTGGAGAAAATCTCGGCATTCGTACTCGCGGCACAGACACAACTTCAATCACAACACCATTAATAGCAGTGGGAAATCGGCCATACAATGGGCACAATCCACCAAAATATCTGGATGCCGAATTTAATTGGTTTAAAGTTCTTAATGCTAACGGTGTTTGGACTGATGCTGTGAACGGAAGTGTAATTAAAATTGCATCCGATAAACCTGTTCGCGTTAAAGTTTCTCTTGGCAACACGCAAGAAGCCGCTTGGATTCCCCCTTCACAGACAAAAAACCAACAGGGTGGTGTCGTACTCGCTTCCACGAAAAATTCTGATGTTTCGTTTCGTCAACCGATTACTCAAAGAGTTTCTTATCTCGGAGATGCTGATTTAGGTGAATTTATTATTTGTAAATCACCAAAAAAATCGGTGAAAGTAGAAGTGCGGTTACAAGCGGAAGGGCGATTCACATTTGGTGAAACCCGACGATTTATTTTGAAGCCGCGAAATTAGGGGTTATTCGAAAAGGGTTCAGCCGCAAAGCGGCGTAAGCAATTAGCCTCGCATTTAAATGCGAGGAATACGATTATCAAACATATTCCGTCCGAAAAGGACGGTACATTTTATTCGATAAATGACACAAAACGATGATTATAATCAACGTTTTTTATTGTTGACCGTGCTGTGTGTCACGTTATTTCGTTGGTTCCGCCCTTTTCGGGCGGATATGTTTGGTTTCCCAATCCTGTGGTTGAAACCACAGGCTAATAACTCTTGTCCTTATCGGACATTTAAATAAATTACCCCTTTTCGGTCAACCCCTCAATTAATCATGTTAAATATTCTTGAAGAATGTCCTTAAGAGGATTTGTATCTGCGTCACATAATCCGAGCGGATTATGATATCGCCATCCTTCGGCAAATTCACACCTGGTTGACAACTTTCCCATTTCGCGTGAGAAGCCTTTCATTGTATCCAGATATGCATCAAATCCCTGGCTGTGTTCAAGCCATTCCTTCTGACTCTTATGCTCGGTAAACATTGCAGATTTCTCCTTTATTACAGAGTCAATATCTATAAAAAAATCAGGAACGACAAAACGGTTTAATACATCTCTATTACCATGCGGCTGGGCATGATATACAGTAATCTGATTGGTAACCGGTTTTCGGGGAGGATTAACAGGAAAATTAGCCATACCACGGGTAAAGGCGGCTGTAACGGCTAAACGGGAGGCAATAGTGTGGTCTTCCATATAGTCCAGCGGACCATCAACAAGAAGAATGTCAGGAGCTACTAATCGCATAATGGAACCAACTTTAGCGAGAAGATTTTTTTCATAAAAAATCTCAATATCGTTGACAAGAGGGGAATGAAAAACAGCGCCGATTTTATCAGCAGCACTTTTTGCTTCCTCAAGCCGAATTGCCGCAATTGTTTCTGCATCATGTTCTGAAGAACCACATGAACCGTTTGCGATATTCATATAGTGGATTTCACAACCCGCTTTTGCAAGCAGAATTAAAGTTCCCGCCATACGAAACTCGATATCATCTGCATGCGCAGCAATTGCAAATACCCGGCAAGCCATTTTAATGCATCTCCACTTCGCAGGTTCCAAGACCCGGACGATAAAAATTAAATTGAACGTTAGGATGATCTGCGAGAAGCGACATTGGAACCGATGAATCCGGAATTTTTTTGGATATCATCAGAGTTGTCAGGCGCATGCCTAAAGGATTGTCATGATGACCCGGATGCCAGATGGAAACTTTTTCTGCTTTCCATGTCTCAACAGGTCCTACTGTCAAAGCTTGACAAGGTACATTTTGAACCGTACCGCCGCCTGATGTCCGCGCATTTTGTATTAAAGTCATAGGGTGTAAATCAACTACCCGGGTTCCTAATTTTCTGTACTCCTCAGGAGACGGAGGAATATCCTGGTAAGCCCCCGCGCGCTTTGGAGGATCATTGAATGCCCAGTGTTTTACTTCTCCCTGTCCGCCCTGCATAATCAAACAACGAGCCATATCCCAGCTTCGAATATATTCAGTTGGATCAGCAGCAGGAAAATGGATGTTTTCTTTTGGCATTGCTAATTCCGGTTTAATTCGGTTGAAACACAAATCCATATCAGCACGGGCAAATCCAAGAGGAAAATCAATGGAAACTTCTTTGTCATTAATAACCCATTCGTCCATACCCCAAAAATGACTGTTTTTAAGAGAAATACCTAACTCATTCACAATGCGTGCTACCAGGGGAAGTTGTTCTGTTGGTCCAACCGGTCCGCAGATACCCGCGGGACAATCTTCTGTGCCTTGCTGCCACGCTGTAATATACTCCAATGCTTCTGCGAGATAGAAATCTTCGATAGTATCGTAAAACCGGATTGTGAAACCTTCTCTTGTCAGTTGTTGGATATCCTTCTCGGTAAGAGCAGCAGCTTCGTCCAACAATTCCTTATTTAAAGTTGTATAGTCCCACCACTCGGGAGCAACTTTACTAATATTTCTCATAAATGTCCTCCTTTATTTACCAAACCAACAATTAATATTAAAACCGCTTTCATTTCACTACCTTATTCTTGTAGCTTTCCATCCTTATAATATTCTTCCCTTTCAATTTGTCCATTTTCATGCCAACTAGTTACTTTTCCATCAAATTCTCCATCCTTAAAATTACCTTCGCTTTTCTTTTGTCCATTTTCATATATCTCTATGAACGCTCCTGTAAAGGGTTTGTCCTCATTTATGCAATAAGCAATACCGTCCCTTATCTGAATTTTGGAAAAATCAACAACTCTTGGTTTGGAGATCTCTATCTCTCTTGGTATTGAACAAGCTGTCAAACTAATTAGAACTACGAATAAAATAAATAATGTTCTCATTTTCTCTCCATATTTGATGTGAAGTTCTGAGAGTTATCCACAATTTTAATTTATGAGAATGGGCTTTTAACACAGCTC
>JAOZNZ010000651.1 GCA_029933535.1 bacterium
GGAGTCGTGGATTTGTGGCGGGGTGGTGGGGTGGAGGGGGGGAGGAGTGGAGGAGTGGAGGAGTGGAGGAGTGGAGGAGTGGAGGAGTGGAGGAGTGAAGCGTTTGTCTGTGTCCGTCTGTGTCCGTCTGTGACTGTCCGTGTTTGTCCGTGTCTGTCTATAAAAAAAGCCAAAAGCCCTACCCATTCAGCATTTTCTCCATTCTTTCACGGATTTTGGCAAGATAATCATGATTAGTTACATCAAAATGTATAGGCGTGATTGAAATACATCCCTCTTTTACCGCGCGAAAATCTGCATCTGTTTCATCCTCGCGCTCAACCAAATCACCGTCAATCCAGTAGTATGAATTTCCCCGCGGATCAATTCTTTCAACGTATCTCTCGACGTATTTAGTTTTCCCCTGATAGGTTAATTTCCAACCTTTTATTTCATCCCTTTCGAGATTCGGAACATTTACATTCAGTAAAGTTCCCTTCGGAAGATTAAATTCATTTATCTTTTCAATTACCTCAACTACAACTTCCGCAGCAACTGAAAACTTCGCATCCCGCTTAAACGAATTAACAGAAATGGCTATCGAAGGAATACCAAGTAATGTTCCCTCGGTCGCTGCCGACACCGTACCGGAATAAATAATGTCAGTTCCGAGATTTGCGCCATGATTTACTCCGGAAACAATTAAATCAGGGGGATTATCTTTCATCAGAGAACATAAAGCAAGTTTTACGCAATCCGCCGGAGTTCCACTAACAGCATAGCCAAATATTTTGTCATCGACATATTTTTTGGATACTTTTAGAGGGTCGTGAATCGTTATTGCATGACCAACGGCGCTTTGTTCTCTGTCCGGCGCGACAACGAACACATCGGCTATTTTTTCAAGTGCGTCAACAAGCGCTTGAATTCCCGGAGCATTTATACCATCATCATTACTAACTAAGATTTTCATAATTTTTTGACACGAATTTCACTAATTTTAATTTAACCACGAATGGACACGAATGAACACTAATAATTTATAATAGTCAAGTCATTTACATTAACGCATTAAAAGTTTTTTTATAAATAAATATTTTTTTAATTTAAATTTCTTTTTATTATTCGTGTCTATTAGTGTCTATTAGTGTCTATTCGTGGTTAGAATCTTCGTGGTTGTTTTTGCGTTATTAGCGGTTTTCGATCATCTCGCGGAACCTTTTGAATAAATAAAACGCGTCGTGAGGTCCCGGTGACGCTTCCGGATGATACTGAACGGAAAAAATCGGGAGTTTTTTATGTCGCAACCCTTCTGAAGTTTTATCATTAAGGTTTATGTGCGATAACTCTATTTCCGAGTTGTCAAGTGAATCGTAATCTACCGCAAAACCATGATTCTGTGATGTGATCTCAACCTTTCCGGTCTGTAAATCCATAACCGGCTGATTACCGCCCCGGTGTCCGAATTTCAGTTTAAATGTCTTTCCGCCAAATGCAAGTCCAAGCATTTGATGCCCAAGACAAATTCCGAAAATTGGAAGTTTACCGATAAGTTTTTTTACCTCACTGAAAACATAAGGAACAGCCGCAGGATCACCGGGACCATTTGAAAGAAAGAGACCATCGGGATTATATTTTAAAATATCTTCCGCGGAAGTTCCTGCCGGCACGATAGTAGTTTTAAAACCCGATTGTCGCATGCAGCGCAGGATATTCCATTTTATACCGCAATCTATTGCAACGACATGTAAATCAGTTTCCGGCAGTTCATTTTTTTCATTTTCAGTGCGGAAATCGTCAAGCCATTTTGAACTTAATTCTCCACTCGGGTCCCATTCATATGCTTCTTTACAAGACACTTCTTTAACAAAATCACTTCCCTCCATCGGCTTTACTGCCCGTGCTTTCTCAACAACTTCATCCGGATTTTTTATTGTAGATGAAAGGTAACAACGCATTGCTCCTTTTTCACGAATGTGTTTTGTAAGCATTCTTGTATCAATGCCCTGAATTCCCGGAATGTCATTCTTTTCCAAATACGAATCTAAACTGTCCGTCGCGCGGTAATTCGACACAATACGGCTGAGTTCTTTTACGATAAAAGCTTCAACCTGTGGCCCGATCGATTCGACATCATCTTCATTAACGCCGTAATTTCCGATAAGCGGATAAGTCATTGTAACGAGCTGACCTTTATACGAAGGGTCAGTAATAATTTCCTGATAGCCGGTCATTGAAGTGTTAAAAACTACTTCTCCACAGGCATCGCGTGATGACCCGAAAGCCGAGCCGTGAAAGATCGTACCGTCTTCGAGAGCTAAAATTGCAGATTGAGCCATTAATTTTTCCTTTTAAAATTAAATAGTATTTAGTACTAATAAATACTACTAAAAGACGGTGAAAAT
>JAOZNZ010000652.1 GCA_029933535.1 bacterium
TTTTTTTTGCTTAATTTTTATCAATTGTACCATAAAACATTCTAAAAGTAAAATTGTATTTAAATACTAATGAATTTTGCCATTAAAAATATTAATATTTAATCGTGCTGCCCCAAAATTGTACTGCTAAAAATGAATTTAATTATTTTGTCCCTTATCCACGAGCGCCTTCGGTCTCGGGACAAGTTGTGGTTCAAATATTAATTCCTGCTTTTTCCGCGTCTTCTGGTGTATCAATATCAAGTAAAATTCCGGAATCATCAACATAAATTTCTTTTACTGATTCTGAATGAGCGCGTACAATTGTTCTAGCGCCTTCCGGGCAATCATTTTCAAGAAGTTCGGAAACAAAGTCAGCACCGAAAATTACGGGATGTCCCCTGCGGTCATTATATTTTGGAATAATTATTTTATTTTTTTTTGCGTTTTCTATTAAACTTTTATATGTCTCTGCTTTTACTGCAGGATGATCTGTTAAACAAAGCATAACATTCGTGTTTAGTGATTCAAGAGTATGGAGGCCGCACCGGAATGACGATAACATTCCTTGTTCGGGATTGGGGTTGATAACGAAGCCATGCTTGAAGCATAGGTTAGAAGGTGCGAAGCCTGCCACGCCTGAAGCGTGGGTGGAAAGGTGGGAACCCCGGCATTCGCGGGGCGTGGGTTGGGAAGAACCACCCCGACCGCTTCGTTGCGTTTTCGACCCTATGGACGGATGGGAATTAAACTTGGAATTTGGATATTCCGTGTTGGATATTGGATATTCATTACAGGTAATTTCTTTTTTACAATCTGTAAACTTTGTTGTTAGTAATCGGCATTCTTTGTCGTTTGACTTGTTAGTAACAATCACAATATTCTCAACCCCTGCTTTTTCAAGATTTACGCAGATGTTTTCGAGAAAAGTTTTACCTTTCCATTTAAGCAGAGCTTTCGGCCGGCCCATTCGGGACGAAAAACCTGCAGCGAGGATTATTGCTGAAAGAGACATATTTTTATTGCCCACGGACTACACGGAATATTTAAATTAATTAACAAAGATACTTTCAAAGAAAAAATATTTTTATTTAAACGACATATTATTAAGAATTTTATCATTATTTCTATTTTTAATCAAGTGATTTGGGAAACAATATTCTTGACAATCTTATATTAAAAAGGTACAATTGATTAAGTGTTGTATACAATATATCTAAAATATTATTTGCTTGGTGAATTAATATGAATTCTACAAATTGATACTAATATTATGATTCAACGAATACTTTCTTTAATAGTTGCCGGCTGGTATTTGTACGGGGCATACAGCAGTTCCGGCCCGGAGGCCGCTCTTAAAACAGGCTTTTTTCTGTTAATACCTTTAGCGTGCATTTGGTTTAGTGAAACTTTAGGGAGATTCACCGGCAGTCTCGGTCCCGGCAGGCCAGGAATAACTGCAACTACCCCCGGTTGTTTTGTCAAGTTGGGAGGATGGATTCTGCTCCTTTCGCCATTGCTTTATCCTTTTATAATAAAAATGACTCAAGTGAAATAATCAAGAAAAAATAAGGAGAACCCATGAAAAGAATCGTAATATTTGCCGATGGCACATGGAATTCACCAGAGCAGGGAGGTTCCACTAACGTGCTGCAAATGGCCCGGGCTGTACGGCCGGTGGCTAATGGAGTTGCACAGGTCGCGTTTTACGACTGGGGCGTGGGGACAGATCGCAAGAAACTCGCCGGCGGCATTTCGGGTGCGGGTATTGATAAAAACATCATGGACTGTTATCGCTTTATCGTTCATAATTACAATAAAGGCGACAAGCTGTTTTTCTTCGGATTTAGTCGCGGCGCATATACAGTTCGCTCTCTGGCAGGTTTTATTCGCAATTGTGGCTTGATTAAGAGGGAGCATGCAGACCAAATCCCGGCAGCTTATCGTCTTTACAGGAAGCGCTCCAAGTTAAGTGGCCCAAATGCACAACAGGCAGTTAAGTTTCGACAAGGCTATGCTGTGGCAGACATCACGCCTATTGAGTTTACGGGAGTCTGGGACACGGTAGGTGCTCTTGGGATTCCGGTTCCCTTCTGGGGGACATTAGGTGAACGTGAGTTTCTTTTTCATGATACCGAACCCAGCAAAATAATTATGCACGCACGACATGCGGTATCAATTGATGAGAACCGTGAGGATTTCGAACCAACACTTTGGAATCATAAACCCGAGCTCGACCTCCGCCAAGTGTGGTTTGCCGGGGTTCATTCCGATGTGGGTGGAGGATACAATGAATTTGGTTTGAGCCATTGTGCTAATCAATGGATGCTCAAGGAGGCTACCACATTTGGTCTCAAATTCGAGTCTCATTTTGTTAATTCCCTCCAACCTGATCCGGTCGA
>JAOZNZ010000653.1 GCA_029933535.1 bacterium
CGTCGGTAGATTATAAAATTCACACAAGGTCGATAGGATAAAAGCAAAGCAGGGCCCAATTCCGGCGACTAAATCAAAGGGTTATAAATTATTAATAATGCTTATCGTGTTTTCAATGTTTATTGATTATGCACCAAAGCCGGTAAAATTAAAAAGATTGATTTAGTCGCAAGGGCTATCCCCGGCACGCCACGAACTACGTTATAAAAGACTTGGCGTATACATATACGCCTGCGCCTTCCAAGCCTTGTTCGTGGCATACCGGGAATAGTCGCCGGAATTGGGCAGGGCTTTGAATTGGCTTTTTTAATCTGAATTTGTTATAATTGATAAGACTTTTGTAGATGAGTCCTCAAATAAAAATTCTTATTTTAACTCTCACTAAAGACAATTATGAAAACTCCAACATCATTTAATAATCTTCGGAAAATTATAATCCTGCTTTGCATAATAATAGCTTTTCTTGCCAGTCAACCGATAAAAGCTGATAACACGAATGTAAAAATTAACCGTGTGGCCTTGTTTAAGAACGGACTCGGTTATTTTTCTTCTTCAGTTACAATCCCTAAAGAAAAAACAAATGTGAATATCGGCCAATTTCCTATCTCTTCTCTCGGAACTTTTTGGGTTAGCTATCCACAAAATTTAGAAATTAAATCTCTTGTCACAAAATTAGATGACGTTTATGAAACACGGCCTGTGAGGAATCTTTCCGAGTTACTCAACGCGAATACCGGTAAATATGTTACTGTGAAAATAGGAAGTGATGATAATGTTTCCTCATTTTTAGATGGTAAGATTTTAAAGGTTATTCCTGATGAAAAAAAACCAAAAGCGCCAAATCCTTATTTTATGGACGTAAGAAATTTGAATTCGGATAATCGACACCGCTCATATTATCAATATATCAAACCAAATTCAGATTTAATCTTTTTAGAAAAAAAGAATTATGGTATTATTACCTTGAAAAGTTCTTCAATCTCTCGTGTCAATTTTCCGAGCAACGATTTTGCAACCACCGTTCCGGTAAAATCTAAACAATCTTCCATTAATGTAAAACTTAAAGAACCGGCAGATGAAAATAGCGATATTAACATAAACTACCTTGCTCGCGGAATCACCTGGTCACCAAGTTATTTGATTGACATTTCAGATCCCAAAACAGCAAAATTAAGCGCAAAAGCTTTAGTAATAAATGAAGTTATTGATATGAATAATGTTCACCTCGATTTAATTACCGGTTTCCCGAACGTTAAATTCGCTGAAGTGAATAGTCCAATCGCTATGAGCGAAAAACTGGATAAATTTCTTAACGCGTTGACAAAAGGAAGGAGCGAGTCTCGTAACCGGAATTATATGATGACCCAACAAGCTATGACGGCAAATGTCGCGACTTATGCTGAATTTGGGAATACATCGATGCCGGAGTATTCAACTGCTAGAAAGGGCGATGTTTCCGAAGATTTATTCTTTTATCCTGTGGATAATATTTCATTGGCTTGTGGTGAAACCGCTTATATTCCACTTTTTACAGCTGATCTTCCATACAAACATATTTACATTTGGGATATCCCTGATTTTTTAGATAAATATAGTCGCTATCAAAATAACAACTCCGATATCAAACAAAAAACGGCACAGAAAGTTTGGCATTGCTGCCGCATAACTAACAATATGAAAATGCCGTGGACTACCGCTGCTGCTGAATTCGTTAAAAACGGGCAGTTCGTCGGACAAGACGTTTGCTTCTACACTGCTCCCGGCGCGGAAACAACTATTCAAATTAACAGAGCAATGAATGTTATTGCAGATGAAAATGAATTAGAAGTTGAGCGCAAGCGGAATGCAGCATCATTTTACGGTTCAACGTATGACCTTGTAAAAGTAAAAGGCGAGTTAAAAATTAAAAATCGTCTTAATAAAAATATTAATATTGAAATTACAAAAAACTTGTCAGGAAATGTTCTTTCTACTGAAACAAAAGCTAAAGATGTTCCAACCGCTAAAGGATTAAAACAAGTTAACACCCGGCATAAACTTATTTGGAATATCGAACTGAAAGCCGGCGCGGAACAAACATTAACTTATATTTATGATGTATATGTCAGATGACAAATTAAAAATTATTCTTAAAAATAACAATCAACCAACAGTAAATTGTGAAACCTAAACACCTCATTATAATCGTAACTCTTATCTGCTTAACTACTTTCGTTAACGCGGAAAATTTCGTTGATACTCTTTATCAGGTCGATGTACCTGTCGTTTCACGAAGCATTTCCTTCGAAAATCCTACAGGCGAAAAAGGCATAGGGGGAAAAACCGCAAGTTCTCTCGGTGTAGGCAGAAAAGGCGCTCCATGCAAATTTATTTT
>JAOZNZ010000100.1:0-5943 GCA_029933535.1 bacterium
ATGGCTTTCAGCAGCACTTTTTCATGGTACACCGGCACTGACGGGAGTACACCGGGCACAAAATATGACCTTCCCAGTGTAATTCTGCATGAAATTTGTCATGGCCTTGGTTTTGCCGGCAATTTTTATGTTGAAAACGGTTTGGGTAAATGGTGGAATTTATATCCTAATGCTTATGATCAATTTACAGAAGATAATTCTGGTACAAGTCTGATTGACACAGGAACATATCCTGATAACTCAGTTGCGTTAAAAAATGTGTTAACCAGTGGAAATCTTTATTTTAACGGTTCTTCAGCTACTGCGGCAAACAGTGGGACCAGAGTAAAATTGTATAGTCCATTAACATGGAATTCAGGATCAAGTTATTCCCATCTTGATGAAATATTTAATGGTACGCCAAATGCTCTTATGACATATTCAATTGGTAAAGGCGAATCTTTACATAATCCCGGATCGGTTACGGAAGGGCTGCTGAATGATATTGGTTGGTCAGTAAGTGGTTCAGGCGGAACATCGGATTTTATAACCACAAAATTTAAAGGTAAAATAATCTGGAAAGCGGGAGATAAATATCAATTGGGCAATTTAAAAATTACCGGTTCTATGGATTCTTCGTTAATTGATTTGAGTTTTCTTTCAGGGCAGAGTTTCACAAATTTAATTATTCTTAATAGTAGTTTAGCATTACCTTGCGGAGAATTTAAGTCAAACAAGAAAGGAACTGCTGCAAAGGCTAAATTAGATGCCTGCGGAAACAAAATCACCACTAAATTAAAACTTAAAAAAGGAAAACTTTATTTGACTTATAGTTATAAAAATTGTGCAGGACTACCATCAGCTTTAAATATTTCAAACACATCAACAACTGACTGGCAGGCAAAATCGGCTGATTTGTTTATCACTATTGATACATCCGGGAATAAAATATTTGGCGAAGGAACCGCAAATTATAATTATAAAACTAAAGAAGATAAAAAAACTTCTCTTAAATAATTTGATTTTAAAAACAAATTTTAAATATATTTTACGCAATTTTACTTTACTCTGCCAGTTTCAGTAAACGCTGCTTTACACGTTCTTCTAAATCTGCCCAGGGACTATTATCAATCTCCTTAATGTCCGTAGGGTCCACCCCCCAACTCTCAAACTCAGCATACTGTTCTTCGGTTAACTCACTACGGAACGCGGAACGCGTATTGTTCTTGATTACTTCTATATCAGCTCCGTAAGTAACATCAGTTCCCGGTATTTTCTCGGTCATCACACGACCCAACCACTTTATGAAACGCTGACCGGCTTCCGGATGTTTAGCCTCACCATAAGCAATCACATCGACCAACTCGTCGATGAGAATTGAACCATCCTCCGTCGGGGTTTCGAGAATGGTTCGCACTTCTTTTTGGGCAATCCAAATCTCCTTATCAACAACGCGGCGTTGGTCATCCGTAAGCTCGAGCACATCGGAGAAAACAGTGAGTGTAGGTTTTTTGTCCTGTTTTTTCTCCAACTCGTCAACCTTTTCGCCAACAACCTCCTCTACACGTTCCTTAATTGCGGCCGACAAAATCTGATCCGCCTGGGCAACGGTGTCCTCGACCTGCTGCAGCCTAACCATTACCTCTTCCTTGACCTCATCGGTCTCTTCCGGATAATCTTCATTTTTGATCTGTATTTTTCTAATGCCGGTTGCGAGTTTAGTATTACCGATCTTCGTGTCCAACTTTGCTACCCGGTGTTCCAACTCATTTAGTCGATGTTCCAATTCATCAAACAACACTGTGTCCTGAGCTGGGGATGGTCTGAGGATAATCGCAACAACTATAACAGCAAGAACAACAGTAACAGTTGTTATAACAAATTTTGTATTGTTCATATGCACCTCATTATTAGTATTAATCTCCCGGAAAAGGCTTTTATTTATATATTTTGTTTACAACACGCAACTAATTATACTTTTAAAAAAAGGGTTTGTCAAGTTAAATTGTTCTTATAATGATTTCTACTCATTGAAAAAAAAAGTCGAAAACATTATAATCCTTATTGTTATATATTATAGATTTACATTAAAACTAAATTTTATGACTGATTTTATTAAAGAACTTAATCCGGTTCAGTATAAAGCTGTAATCCATCCCGATGGTCCTCTGCTTATCGTAGCTGGAGCAGGTAGTGGAAAAACCCGTGTGCTGACTTATCGTATTGCATACCTGACAACTCAAGGTGTTCAACCAAGCCGCATTCTTGCCGTTACATTCACTAATAAAGCTGCCGGTGAAATGGCCAAACGTGTTGATAAACTTGTTAACGCGTATGTTCCGGTATCTACCTTTCACTCATTTTGTCTTCGTGTACTTCGCACTGAAAATGACAGATTACCTTACGCAAATAGTTTTGTGGTTTACGACAAGAGCGATCAACTGACATTAATAAAAGATTGCATGCGGAGATTAAATGTCAGCGATAAACATACAAAACCGAAGATGTTTGCCAACGAGTTCAATCACGCTAAGAATAAACTTATCACCGCAGAGAAATTTGCAGAAAAAATAGATGACTACAAAAAGGAAGTAGTTGCAAGTGTTTATAAAGAGTATGAAGCAGCTCTTTTAAAAGCTAACGCAATGGATTTTGATGACCTTATAATGCAATGTGTCCTGCTTTTTCAGCAAAATGAAGATATTCTAAAAAAATATCAAAATAAATTTGACCACATGTTAATAGATGAATTTCAGGATACTAACTTTGCTCAATACACACTTGCAAAACTTCTCGCAAAAAAACATAAAAATATTTGCGTTGTTGGCGATCCCGATCAGTCAATTTATAAATTTCGCGGTGCTGATATCAAGAACATTCTAGATTTTGAACATGATTTTAAAAATGCAAAATTAATTACTCTTGAACAAAATTACAGGTCAACTGCAACGGTACTAAACGTTGCAAACGATATTATTTCAAACAATGCTCATCGTAAAGAGAAAAAACTTTGGACTGAAAATGAGGAAGGCGCACAAATTTGTGTTTACAAAGCAATAGATGAACATGATGAAGCTGAATTTGTTATTGATCATATTCGTGAACAAATGCGTGAAGATCCCGATCTTTCTTTGAATGATATTGTTATCTTTCATAGAATTCATGCGTTGACACGTGTCTTTGAAGACCATTTTAGACGAGCTAGAATGTCACATATTATAATTGGCGATGTAGGTTTTTATAATCGCCGCGAAATTAAAGACATCGTTGCTTATCTACGCGTAATTGCTAATCAGGCAGATGATGTTAACTTTAAAAGAATTATAAATACTCCTCACAGAGGTATCGGATCTACAACTCAGGAAACTCTTGCTCGGTATGCCCGGTCGTGTAATATAACATTATTTGAAGCTGCTAACCAAGCTGAATCTGTTTCGAATTTAAGCAAAGCTGCGCAGAGAAAAATCGTTAAATTTATGCAGTTGATGAATGAATTTTGTAAAGCTAAAAATGAACTCACGACCACTGAACTGGTTAAAAAAGTAATCGATGAAATAAATTATATTGAAAAAGTTTGCAGCTCTAACGATTTGCAGGATAAAACCCGCGTCGAGAATATAAAAGAACTTATCTCTGCCGCCGCAGAATATGATAATACATCTCCGGACGAAAAGCCTTCGGTTGAAGGGTTCCTTCATGAGGTGGCTTTAACTTCCGATATTGATAACTGGAATGACAGTGAAGAGTCAGTTACTTTAATGACAATTCATAATGCAAAAGGATTAGAATTTCCTGTTGTTTATATTATTGGTATGGAAGAAAACCTTTTCCCTCATTATAATTCCAGTGATGATCCAACAGATATTGAAGAAGAACGACGCTTGTGTTATGTTGGTATGACACGCGCAAAAAAAAGATTGTCATTAAGCTGTGCTTATCATCGTACAGTCTTTGGACAAAGGAAAGTTCGGGAACCATCAAGATTTTTGAGCGAAATACCGGATGAATTTATTGAAGTTAGAATTAGTGAACATAGAGACTCCTTCGGTGCAGAAGAAGTTCCTCCGGTTCCTAAATCAAAAAAATCTAAAGCAGGCAATAATGGATATACGGTTGGCAATAGAGTTATTCATTCTCACTTTGGAGATGGCGAAATAGAATCAATAACCGGAAATGGGGATTCTGCACGATTAACAATTCAGTTTGACAGTTTGCCGAATCCGAAAGTTTTAGTTGCGCAGTATGCTAAATTGCGTGTATTAAAGTAGTTGGAAATGGGACGTTGGATGCTGGATACTGGATACTGGATACTGGAAATTGATTGCGGACTACGGATTACGGATTACGGACTACGGATCACCGACCTTACAACCTTACAACCTTACAACCTTGAAACCTTTATCTCTGTTAATATTTATTGCTTCGTTTTTATTTATTTCATGTTCGCATGAGGAAAATGTTATATCTGAAACAAAACTGATAAACTCTCCGGTAATAATTACTCAGAAAACAGCAAATACAATTTTACCGGTTATTGCTTATCACAGAGTTTCCCTTGCTATTACAAACGGCATGACTGTAACGCCGGAACTTTTCCGCCGGCACATGCAGTTTCTTTCCGATAATCATTACAATCCTATTACAATGGATCAATGGTGCGATGCGGTTTTGGAAGGCAGGGAATTACCTGGAAAACCAATTTTAATTACTTTTGATGACGCGTGGAGAAGCCAGTACAAAAATGCGTTACCAATTTTAGATGAATTTGGTTATAAAGCTACTTTTTATACTTATACAGAGGTTATTGGGAATCGCTCTACTATGACGTATAATCACCTTCAAAACCTTGTTAGTCAAGGCCATAATGTAGGTTGTCATTCTTCTACGCACAGCAATCTTGCAAAGCCGTTTAAGACGGAAAATACAGAAAGGTATAATGCGAGATTGATTAGAGAAACATCCGGCGCAAAAAAAACTATTGAAAAACATATAGGCTCTCCTGTAAAACATTTTTGCTATCCTTACGGATATTACAACACAAACCTAATTGCTATATTAAAAAAAGCAGGATTCATTTCCAGTGTTACCGTTAATCCGGCACCTAATACTATTGAATCACCACTTTTCAAAATTGGAAGATATATTATTGCTCCGGGAACAACCGAAAAAAAACTTAAACACAAATTATCTTTATTGCCGATTAATTTTCAAAATGCCAAACCATTTGATGGAGAAATTTGTTTAAATCCTACGATAAATTTTTCTACCATTCTGCCGGAAGTAAATGATTTATCTTACACAAAATTAAAAATGTACTGGAAATGGAAAAAAACTAATTCTGTATTGTGGAATGGAGAAACACGTATGCTGTCTCATTCTTTTGATAAACCGGTTGAACCGGGGCTTTATACCGCGCAGGTTCACGCCTGGGATACAAAATCAAACCATTACACCTATGCGTGGCTTTTTCAGCAATTATGATTACAACGATTGCAATCATTAAATAATAAATAGGAGATATGTTATGAATTCTGTTCTTATCGTGTATTACAGCCGTACAGGTCACACAAAAGAAATGGCGGAAATTATCGCTCGAGGCGCACAGGAAGAAGGTGCCAAAGTAGATTTGAAGCCTGTTAATGAAGTAAAGTTTGATATTTTAGTTAATTATGATGCTATTATTTTAGGTTCGCCTGATTATTATGGCACAATGGCTTCTGAAATCAAAAAATTGATTGACGATTCTATATCGCTGCATGGGCAGCTTGAAGGTAAAATCGGCGGCGCGTTTTCTTCAGCAGCAAATATCGGTGGCGGAAATGAAACGACTATTTTATCAATTCTCCAGGGATTGCTTGTTCATGGAATGATTATACCGGGAGTTGCGAAAGGAGATCATTACGGACCTGTTGCAATAAACAGTCCTGATGAAAGAGCCACACGGCAGAGCATTAATTACGGAAA
>JAOZNZ010000100.1:6043-9257 GCA_029933535.1 bacterium
ATTTAATAACTTCCGTGTCTTTCTGTGTGTTCCGTGGGCGATTTAAAATTCAGTGGGATGAGAGTGAACTACAACTAAGAAGAATTTTCTCCATTTTTTCCGCACAGTGTTCAATTGTGTATTTTGAAACTATCTCCGGCGCGTTTTTTGAAAATTCATTACAAAGATCTTTATCTGTAAATTTATTTAAACATTTTGACATTTCATCTATCGCATTTGCATTTTCTACAACGAAACCATTAACGCCGTTTATTATAAATTCAGCTCCACCAGCCTGCCCGGTCGTTATTACAGGCAAACCGCAGGCTAACGCTTCACCGATAACATTAGCGAACGAATCGTATAAAGTAGGAAAGAGAAAAATGTCCGAGCCGCGATAATAATGAGCGGGATTTTTAACATGGTCAAGCCAGATAATTTCTACTTTTCCTTTTGCTTTGCCGGAAAGTTTTCTTTTAATTGACTCACGTCCTCTTCCGATTACTATTAACGCGAATTTTTCCGGACTATTAGTTTTCAGAATGGATTCTACCGCTTGAGGTAAACCTTTCCTTTTATAATTATTAGCGGCAAAAAGTATAATAGTTTTTTTAGATGAAATATTCAACTCGGTACAAAGTTCCGCACGGTCGTTTTCACGACCTTTGGAATTAAATTCCTCGAAATCAAATCCGTTATAAATAGTGTGAACCTTTTCCGGCGGAACATTATAATATTTCATCAAAATTTTTCTGTCCATATCGGAAATAGTAATCAATTGCCGATAATTTCCCGGGCTGTACATTGATTTTTCAAATTTTAAAGCGTTTCTAACACGTCCTCGCAACATTTGTAAAGGAAGAAACTTGCCGTATTTCAGCTCGTACCAATAACGATAAATTCCGCCTCCGAGTCTGTGAATATCCTGCGGGCAAAGCTGAGTAAGTCCGAAAATGACATCGTAATCATCTGTTTTTTTAATTTCCTTATGAACTTTTTCAGAAAAATCAAACCAGGGGTGTTTATATTTTGAAAGTTTTGGCAATTTATGCAGAGAAATATCAAGAGTTTCCGTTCCTTCATCCCAGTCAAAACAGAAAGCAGAAATTTTGTGCCCTCTTGCTAGTAAACCGCGAATAAGATTTCGCGAGAATCTTTCGGCGCCTCCTCCTGTCAGAGACAAACTTTTTATAACTAACGCAATTTTCATATTAACCACTAAGTTTTTTTACCACTAAGACTCTAAGACCACTAAGTTTTTAAATCTTTTCTTTGTGAACTTCGTGCCTTCGTGGTTAATTTTATAATTTTTTAACCACGAATGTTTAAAAAAACCACTAAGGCACAAAGAGCACTAAATTTAAAAATCTTTTGTCACAGAAAAAATTATTTAGGACAAAATGAATTGTCCTAAATTCCCTCCTCACTAAGGAGGGGTGCCCTTTAGGGCGGGGTGGTTCTCAATTCAACAAATATTTTTTAAAAACCATTAAGGCTATAAAATTAAAACAACCTTCAACCTTAGTGTACAATTATATCAAATTAGTTTTTCTATAAAGGTACCACGCACACTTTTTAAACTTAGCTTGTTTAAAAAATTGATTTAAGAACAAGGATTAACGATTTTAGATTTTAGAAGTTGAACGTCAAACGTCCAATGTCAAACTCACTTTCTGTCGTAAATTTTACCCGGCAGCATTCTGATTAAACCTTTTAATTCAAGCATTAGCAACGCTGTAGTTACTTTTTCAATACTTACATCACTCTTTTCCGCAAGTTCATCAATAGATATTGGTTCGGTAATAAAACTGTAAAGTATTTCCTCGTTGCCTTCGAGCTTCGGTATAAGTTTTTGAACTTTGTCCTCACTTTGTTTCGGCATCGGAAAAAGAAATTCAAATTCGCCAGTTATTTCATCAGGTGAAGTAACAAGCGTGGCTCCATCACGGATTAATTGATTGGTTCCTGATGATGCTGAGAAATTTATCGAACCAGGTACGGCAAAAACTGTACGGTTATATTCATTAGCAAAATGAGCTGTTATCAAAGAACCTCCACGACGTCGTGACTCAACTACAAGGGTCGCTCTGGAAAGCCCTGCAATCAATCTGTTTCTTAGGGGAAAAGAAGCTTTTCCGTGATATTTCTTCCAGGGATATTCAGTAATTACCGCACCTGTTTCAGCGATTTTTTCAAGTAAAGCGGCGTTTTCTTTCGGATAAACATATCCAAACCCAAAACCAAGTACCGCAATTGTTCTGCCGTTGGCTTCAATAGCGCCTATGTGGGATTCAGTATCTATTCCACGGGCAAGTCCGCTGATGATTGTAAATCCCCGTGCGGCGAGATTATACGACCATTTTCGAGCAATTGATCTTCCGTAACCTGTTGCGTTGCGTGTACCTACAAACGCGACGGCCTGATTATCCTGAGGTATCAATTCACCTCTTAAATAAAAAAGCAAAGGGTGGTCATAAATTTCTCTCAGCAGCGGCGGGTAATGAGCGTCTTTATACGTAATAATTTTAATGTTCTGCTCTTTAATAATTGCCCATGCATTATCAAGTTTAACATGCTTTTCCCAGTTTTTAATTTTACCGGCATTTGCTGATGATAAATGCGAGACAGCGGAAATATGACGCTCACTTGCTTTAAATATAGCAATAGCAGAGCCGAAAGAATCCATTAATCGTCTGGAAGTGATAGGTCCAACGCGAAGGTGGTTTAAAATTAATAAAGCATCAAGTTCAGTCATAATTATAAGTGTATCACAAAAACTAAAAAAAGTAAAATGACTTAATGAGTTTTAGCCACGGATTCACGTTAATTTAAATTTCATCTCTTATTATTATATTTTCAATTATCTTAATTTTCAATCATTTTGCTGTTCATTATTTTGCAGAATGATTGACAGCAGAATAATTTTAATACAAATACATTTTATTTAATCGTACTGCTCCAAAATCGTACTGCAATTATTATTTAATGATGAACGTGAGTACAGCGTTACTTCGTTGCTGTTAAAAATTGAATTTAATCATTCTGCACTATGAGATTTCCATAAACAATTTTCAAGTTTAAAATTGTTGAATTTTGCTTCAAATGATGATTTCAAAGGACTGCACGCATATAAACCAAATTTTATAATCGGTTCTGAAGAAGCCGGAGAATTGAGAGTGCCGGTTTCAACAGATGTTTCACCTAAACAATGTAAATGAAAAATTCTCATTTGTTT
>JAOZNZ010000654.1:0-1283 GCA_029933535.1 bacterium
CGGCATCAACAGCAACAGCTGCATGTCCCCAGTGTCCCATAGGGTCTAACGTATGTTCAATCCACGAACCGCTGGAATTTTCATATAAGACAGCCACACCGGGTTCTGCTGTGTATTTACGGCATACTATATAAGCGTTATTTAAACCATCGAGGGCATAACCCATTTGTTCAGCATAAACTTTATTTGTGGTTATGGTTTCCCAATTAAAATCACCCGATTTTGCAGAAGTTTCCTCTCCTAAATACAGCCTGTCGGCAAATATGTCCCGGTAAGATAATGCTAAACGACGCTTGCCGTCTGTTCCGGTTATCATTCCAAACGGCCTTCGTTGAGATGGTTTTGTTGAAACTTCGTTTGTAATTACAGCTGAAGAATATGAATCGCCTGATAAGCTGATATCAATTAATTCGCCTACATAACCGTCATCCTGATACCAAAGAGCGCTTGATTTTTGATCCGGATCTATAGTTATGACTCCGCGATACTCATTAAAGAAATTTGTTACTATCATCATCGGAGTTGTCCAAACGCCATTAGTTCTCTGAACAAAAGTAAGCCCGCCAAAATCATCAACATCATAACTAAGAATAACTCTAGGCTCATTATTAGTTCCAAAGACTATATCTGAATTGTATCCTTGCAAATCAGTAGAAATAGCAACCGGGGATTCCATAACACCAAGTCCTGATTCTTCAATATATTGCGCGTTGCTTCCTGAAACAGATCTGTATGTAAATCCGGCAAATCCGTTCGGTGCAACAGCCATTCCCGGCATGTTATACCCTCCGCCGATTGCATCACTTGTAACTAAAACAGTTTCCCATGGAATGTTTTCATAAACGGTATAAGTGGAAACATCTGTTGTTGTTGATTGGCCATCAGCATTTACAGCCAGTAACTTGAAAGAGACAACTGAATTTGGAGCCTGGCTAATAATGTTACCGGTATAAATATCAGGCATCGCATTTGTCGCTAAATCGAAAGGTCCTATCCAATTCCCTGAATTTACTTTATATTGGTATGTAGTGTTTGTTAAAGTTGAATTTATTGTTGTAATTTTTGATGAAATTTGAACTGTATCAATGTCTGAAGGTTCAGGATTCGGTGAGTAGACAACATTTTTAATTGCCGGAGGTTGAGGAGTAAGTATTTCAGCATAAGCTAAAAATTGTGTTGGGTTCAACGGCCCATCGCTAATTCTGACTTCATCTATTGTTCCGGCTGTAAAACCGAAATTAATACTATTATGCATTCCGCGACCGATTGCCCAAGAATTATCC
>JAOZNZ010000654.1:1293-2373 GCA_029933535.1 bacterium
GGGATCGAGAACTTGCTTCCCATTCGTATTCCAAATCAGTTTCTTCTTTAATATAAAGCATCGCATTTGATGTTATAACATCATATGTTACCGCTAAACTATACCATAAACCTGTCTGTATAGGTGTTATTCCCGCACCACCACAACACGAACGCCCATCAAACCAATATAATCCGCTTTCGGTATCATCTACTACTGCCGGCTGAATAAAAGCATCTGGACCATCTACTCCGGGAGGTATTAACTTAAGATAAAAAGGCTGCGCACCTGCAACTTCACCGTCTTTACCTATTATTACCGGCCAATTTCCATCACTGCCAGTCAAGCTATTAAATTTTACAGTTGCTTCTATTGTCCAACCGTTGGTAAAATTATAACTATCTACCATTTTACTGCCAACTGTTTGTACGTATTGGTTAAAGAAGTCCAGCGCGAGAGTATTTGCGGCTCCGGTTTGCGGTACCGGTGAAAAAGGCACGTCGTTTGTAGCGAAAGGACGAGAAAACTCATCTATGGTTGACATATCATTATTATTGGCCGTCTGGTCAACATAAAAGTTATCATTGTCCCCGTCATGCTGTTCACCATTTGTACCTTCTTCAAATCGCCAGTAAGCGACAGTTTCGGCATTTACACTCACGCAAAGCATCGCTGTCAGCAGTGTATAAATTAGAATTTTTTTCATAATTTTTCTCCTTTTTTTATTTTGCAGGGAAAATAAAATTTTTTTGTTAGTTGTAAAAGTTTTCTCCTCTGCAGAAAACGGTATTATTAGTTTGTTGTTCAAATGTCTGAATGTTCAAACATAGTATATCAAATTCGTTTTCAAATTGCAAGTTTTTTTCAGAAAAGCCCTTTTTTTTCGGGTAATTCTGTTGTTAACGCAACTGTCGTATTAAATGCCGCGTTGTATTACATAAAGATTCTAACGCGGCTTTATTAATGCACTCCAAAAGCGTTAGCAAAGGTTTACGATTTCTTCCCGCTTTGATCACGGCACAAAATTTTCCCAAACTTCTTTTTTTAAAATTGGATTTGGTACAAAATCGAACCTGCTATTTTCTTTTTTATATTGTTCAT
>JAOZNZ010000101.1 GCA_029933535.1 bacterium
TGTTGCGGCAACTTCGGGATAATAAAACGGCGAAACATGCCCGCCGTCATGCGAAACAAAATGTTTATCAGCTTTAAAAAACAGAACTTTTGAAGTAAAAGGCGCGAGAGTAACTGAATCTGATACTATATTGGCCTCAATATCAAAATATTCCATTCCATTCAGGTCAAAAGTTTTGTTTTCAAAAGTAGGATTATATAAAATTCTTGATTCACAGAGATTATCGCAAGCATTGCGAAGCATTGCTCCGGAATCGACTGAATTCAGATCTTGTCCGTAATTGTTTTGCCAGGCTGTCAGGGAATGTAATCCTCCATATTCAAAATATAATGAGTTATCTTCATGTATATTACAGTAACGATTTGAGTTAGATAAAAGAAATGAATTAGTAGGATGGGTTCTGACTTTGACAGCAACTTGATTTTTATATGAACCAATAATATTATTGCATGTAAATGTAATTTGGCCTATTTCAGCAGGCGAAAGGTCGCACTGTTGGAGATCATCAGTAGGATTATCATAATCCTGACAATTGTAATTATGATACAAAGTATTTGCATGTACAAATGAAGAAGTACATCCGCGCATGGAAATTCCATCTCTTACTGAATTGATAACAGTATTACTTACAATAGAAACGTCCCAATTATAAGGAGCTCTTCCAACATCAATATATATTCCACGTGGCTTAATTACTTGCCAACGAGTTGTATTTCCATCACCAACAGTATCTATTATTATATTTTTTATTACTTTAGAATGATTTCCATAGTAAATATAAGTATATATTGCCCCGCCATCATCGAATACAGAACAGGCATTGCTAATAAAATTCTCTTCGCAAATAGTACCTTTCACACTATAGCTTATTCCGTGATAGCCCGGACTGAGAATAGTATTTCGGGAAATAGTACTTGTAGCGGCATAATATGAAAAATGGCCTGTGCCTATGCCGGTATATCCCGGCGATTCTATTTTATTATTTCTAATAATATTGTCTATAGTATCTACACACCTTATTCCGATATTACCGGCTTTAATAATATTGCAATTTTCAACAATATAATCATATACTCTATAAGAATAAACGCCGTTGTTACAAACATTTTGAATATCGTTTGAAACTATTTGAAGACCACGTTTTTTTTCGCTGCGCGCATGTATTCCGTTATGAGCATTATTTCTAATATGAAAATTCGCCACTCTTATCTGGCGGGGATAATAAAAATTAAAAGCATAAGGATAAATTGACGCTTCTGTTTTTCTGCTTTCCAAATCCGACAAACCGCTTTCCCAAAAAACATAAATCTTATGAGTTGTTTCGTCATAATACCATTCGCCTTGAGAATCCAATGCATTAAAATGATTTTCAATGTAATAAGGTATGTTATATGGTTTTTTTACAGGAACCTTAATTTCTTCGTCTAACGGCAGAATAGTCCAATCCCACAAGTTTGAACTCATAATATTTCTGGAATACTCTTTCCAAGCATGAAGGCGTATCATCATTCTACCGCCTTCCCAATGATTGGGAGGAGTTGTAAGGTCGTAGTCGATTACCGATGTGGCATATGCGTTGGTTTTGAGAAAAATGTTTGTAATAGGTATATCATATTTTATTACAACGTTTGTAACCCAAAAAATATCATAATATCCTATCCCATCATCAAGAGTAAAGAAATCTTCATCAGGAAATCTTGCGAGGGTTTGTCTCTCGTCATCAATAATTAATTGTGTAACATTATAATTTGTATATTCGGCAGGCAAATCAGCACAATAAATATCACCATCATGGTATTGCCACGCGCTTATTTCAATTGCGCCATTTATCACAGGTTTGCCTCCTGCAATGCCATAACCTTCAAATGCAATATTATACAAGCCGGTTTTTATAATGTAACCATGCCATTCATCTCCTCCTTTGAAAAAATATTTGTCGCCGCTAATAGTTTTGGTAGCATTCAATCGGTCAAGCGTTTTCCAGGGAGTAACATCGCTAAGCCCGTCATTGCAGTCATCACCGTCCGAGTAGCTGATATAAAAATCCGCTGCATAAGACGGCCGGTTAGTGCACGGAAAACCTTGTAATGATTCATTTAATACAGAGATATAGCTTACGGTATCAAGTCGTGACTTTTCAGCATAAACCTCATCTGCTTCTCTCATGATCTCGCCTTTGTCTTCACTCTCCTGTGAATGAGCTTCAAAACAAACTGTTAAAACTATTATAATTGCAAGTAACTTTTTCATGATTTCCTGCAAATTAAATTAAAAAATATTATTAAACTGCAAACTGCGAACTGCAAACTGCAAATTGATATTTCCGGTATCGGCGCTTCATAACACCCCATATCAACTCTCCCTCCAACAATTCTCGGATTTCCATCCAAATCCCATGGCATAGGCGCAAAAGCGTTTGTCCCGGCATTTATGCACGGCGAACCAAAAGCAAGATGATAATTTCCTGTTGACGCAAATTCAAACATCGGATTATTAGAAATATTTCCTTCGCCGGTCGGCAGAGGTGTTGAACATGAATAAACAAAAGTCCCACCGGAATAATTATCTTTTTCAACATGGTTGTAATTATTTTCAACAATACAATTTCTTATAGAACCTGCATACACACCGCCGGCAGTTTCACGAGCATAATTATCAACAATTGTGCAGTTGTTCATAGTGCCGTTACCGGCATAAGAGAAAACCCCACCGCCTTCACAACCGAGCATACCAGCGTTGTTGCCTGAAATGAGACAATTATTTAATATTCCGCCCGACCAGCAAAACACCCCACCGCCATATCCAAACTCAGTTAAATCTCCTTTACTTAACACCATATTATTTTTTATAATAGAATTATTCACAGTCCCGCTATTTAGAAAACATACCCCGCCACCGCGACCTGCCGATATTGATGCATCACCAGCGGTATTTCCACTTATTGTGCAGTTGCTGACAATGCCGCCACCACTCAAGTAAACGCCACCACCATATTCAGTTGCGAAATTTTTGTTTATTCCACTATTGTTTACTTCGCCATTTTGATAGAAATAAATCCCACCACCTAACTTTGCTTTATTGTTTTTTGTTATGCAATTTGTTATAAAACCACCTGAATTACAGTTTATGCCTCCGCCAAAATCCGAAGCAACATTACCAGAAATGGTACTATTATATATATTTCCTCCATTATAACAGAATATTCCTCCACCCCAATCAGTATTATTACTTATAATAGAACAATTATTCACAACTCCACCATAATAACAAAAAACACCACTATCTTCGTTATTAATAATTATTGTTGCTTCTATCAGACTACCATTATTACAAAAAACACCACTATTATTTTGAGTTACTTTACAATTATTAATAATACTATTTAAACAACACAATGCACCACGTATAGCAGAATTCTTGATAATAGTACAGTTTGATATTATACTTCCGGACACTAATAGTCCTCCTCCCCCTCCTTTTTCATAATTTGAGTCACCGATAACGTGAGTATGTCCGTTCGTCAATGTAAACCCTATAATTTCCGCGCTGTTTGTAAGATATGCGCACCGGACAGCATTGCTTCCCATCGGCCCTTGCCCGACAATGATTGTGTTTGTCGGACCGTTCACACTTTGTAATGTTATTGATTTTGTAACAACAACCCGATTCGAAAGAGAAAAACCGGGAGTTAATCCGCCACCGGTTGTGTAATTACCGTTTGTAACGAGAACTAAATCACCATCATTTGCCGCGTCAATAGCGTCCTGAATAACATGCGCGGCGGCTGACCAGTTTGTGTACGGCGACACCGGTGAAGGGCTGCCTTGCCAGACGTAATTTGTAACTCCTAATATTTTTGAGCAAATCAAAAATATTAATATGAGTATCGGCTTAACTATAGATTTGATATTTGTTTTCATTGTGGCTTGTTTAATAAGTTTGTTTAGAATATTATATCATTTTATTGTTAAATCACAAAACTAATTTTTTTAATATTATTTGGTTTTTTCGGCAATCTTGACAATCTCGATAATGTTTGTTGTTATCTCTCCTGTAATATTATTAGTTACAATCTCAATTACTCCGTGCACAATATTTGTGTTACAAGTAATTTCGCCATATTGGTTTGTATAAGCAATAGTATTTGTCGTTATTATCGCGAACGCACAAGCACAAACTGTTAAAACGATTATAATTGCAAGTAACTTTTTCATGATTTCCTCCAAATTAAGTTAAAAAATATTATACTGCATACTGCCCTGCATCCGCCGGGTGTTTCGCAAACACTGAATATAAAACAAATGACTAACAATGACGGCGTAGCCAAATGACTATAAATGACGCTGACAAAGGCAGCAGTATTATCCCCATTTCCGGTATCGGCGATTCATAACATCCCATATCAACTCTCCCGCCGACAATTCTCGGATTGCCATCCAAATCCCGGTCGCCAACAACGTAAGCATTTGTACCCGCATTTATGCACGGCGAACCAAAAGCCAGATGATAATTTCCTGTTGACGAATATTCAAACATAGGATTATTAGAAATATTTCCTTCACCTACAGGCAAAGGAGTAGAGCAGGAATACTCGAACGTACCGCCGCAATAATTGTCTTCAAAAAATTGGTTATAATTCCCATAAACAATAGAATTTCTTACGGTCCCGCCGGAAGTACCGCCGCAGCCTTCCCGCCCGTAATTATTAACAACGGTGCAATTGTTAAGCGTGCCGCCATAAACACCGCCAACTTCGCTTCCCGGATAAATAGCGTCATTATCGGAAATCAGACAATTATTTAAAGTTCCGCCGCCACTTGAATAAACACCGCCGCCACTTCCAACATCCGTTAAATCTAACATACTGTAAACAGTATTTTCTTTAATGACGCAATTGTTGACAGTACCGCCATTTGAAAAATAAATTCCTCCGCCTTCTCCGGCAGTATTAACTCCATCTCCGGCGGAATTTCCTCTTATTATGCTGTTGCTGATAACTCCACCACTATTCAAATATAATCCTCCGCCATATTCAGTTGCATTATTATTATTAATTAAAGAATTATAAACAATCCCTGTTTTGTATAAATAGCATCCACCACCTTCGTTCATTGCATCGTTATCCTTTATTATGCAATTATTTATAGTACCACCTATATAAAATGACACACCACCACCATATCCAATTTGATTTGTTTTATAAGATGCTGTATTTCCATTTATTGTGCAATTATTAATTAGCCCACCTTTCTGGCAATGTAACCCACCTCCATATTTTGATTTATTTCCCTTTAAAATAGAATCATTTACTATAGATCCTATATTACAATATATACCACCACCATAAGTTTCGGCAAAGTTATTTTCGATTTTGCATTCTTTTATTATACTGCCACTTTCACACAACATTCCCCCACCATAAAATGTAGCAAAATTATCAATGATTGTTAAATTACTTAAAACACTATTATTATGGCAATAAAGCCCTCCACCAGCATATCCGTAATTATTAGAAATAATAGAATTAAAAATAGTGCCCGCACTTAACCCACCCCCGCTTTGTTCAGCTACATTATTAGCAATAAAGCAATTATCAACAAAACCACCAAGCCAACAAGATATACCTGCGCTATGTCTTGCAATATTAGTTATTACAATACAATTTATTATTTTTCCATATCTATATGAAATAATACCCCCGCCACTCCATTTTGCATAATTCATACATATAATAGAATTTGAAATCATGCATTCTTGGTCTAAAAAAACACCACCGCCATTTCGTTCATAAGGAAGATTTCCTTCACTCATGGTATGTCCATTCGTCAATGTAAAACCTATAATTTCCGCGCCGTTTGTAACATAAGCGCATCGAACAGCATTGCTGCCCATTGGACCTTGCCCGACTATTAATGTATTAGTCGGACCGTTCAGACTTTGTAACGTGATAGATTTTGTGATTACAACTCGATTGGAAAGAGAAAATCCGGGAGTTAATCCGCCGCCTGTTGTGTAAATTCCGTTTGTAACCAAAACCAAATCGCCGTCATTTGCCGCGTCAACTGCGTCTTGAATAACATGAGCGGCGGTAGTCCAGTTTGAGAAAGGGGAAGTTGGTGAAGGGCTGCTTTGCCAGACGTAATTTGTAGCCGCATAAGAAGTAGATAGTAAAAAGCTGGTAGTAAGCAGATTAAAAACTTTTTTAATTTTTGTTTTCATTGTAGAATATTAGTTTATCGCACCAATTTAATTTTTTTAGGAGCTCGGAGGAAATTGATTCCGATACACTCTGCAACCAAAAACAATTAATTTTCCTGGCATCTACATATTTATTTATTGCTTAGCTTGTTGAATATCAAATCTGCATACTGATCACTGCTCACTTCATACTGCATACTGCTCACTGCATACCGCTAACTGCTTACTGCTTACTGCTCACTGCATACTGACCACTGATCACGGCTCACGGACTCCACGCCGGTGAACCGCAATATTGACCGCTTTTAATCAACGGCGAAGTTTTTCCCGTTTCGCTGTCCAAAAGCATAATTCTCGATGTTCTGTTATGTACACGTGAAAATGCAATGTGGCGGGAATCACGAGCCCAACTTGGTGCTTCATCATTATTCGGATTTGTTGTCAACTGATATAATTGACCTGCTTTTACATCATAAAGGCAAATGTCATAATTCCCGGCAAGCTGAGCTACAAAAGCTATTTTTTTGCCGTCAGGCGACCAGGAGGGGGATGTGCAATATTTCGAAAATGAGCGTGTCGTCAATCCGCGCACTTTTCCTCCCGAAGCGGATATCATGTAAATTTGCGGTCCTCGTCCTCCCGAATCAGAAGAATAAACTATTTTTTTGCTATCCGGCGACCACGAAGGTGACGATTCTACCGGTCGGCCATGTGTAAGTCTTTTTCTTTTTCCGCTTCCCAAATCTATCACATACAATTCCGGTTGACCGTCTTTATCAAGAATTGCGGCAAGTTTCTTTCCATTTGGAGAGACAGCGCCGCAGATATTCATTCCCGGCATTCCGAGTAATCTTCTTGCTTTACCGTTAGCGAGAGCCATTTTATACATTATTGGTCTGCCTTCATAATAGCTTGTAAAAAGAACATTTTTACCGTCAGGAAACCAGTCGGGAAAAATGCATAATGTATTCCCTTTTGTAAGAGCTTTCATTCCCGACCCGTCAGAATTAGCCAAACAAATATTTTTATTTTTTATATCACCTTTAACAAAAAGAAGCCGTGATGAAAAAAATCCTTTCTCACGCAAAATCGCCTGAACTATATCATCGGCAATTAAATGACCTACACGTTGAGCAGATTTCTCACTACCGCGATATCTTTTTGCAAAAACGCGTGATCCGTTATATGGAGTGTATAAATAAAATTCTATCTTACCGTTTTGAGATTTTACCTTTCCAAGTATTTGTGCACCAAGATTCGACCAGTTTTTAAAATATATCTTCCCTTTCTTTCTATCAGCGTTATCAAGCGTCTTCTCATCACCGGCTGATATTCTCGCCGCGATAAATGCACCATGCTTCGATAAATCCTGTCGTACAACTTTGGCAATCGTATCATCAAGAGAAGTCCCTGCCGCACCGGTAACACAAAACGGAATTGCGCGCTGAGTTTGCCGAACAAGCGGATCAAGCCGCAAACTTTCTCCCGCAACAGACAATGCGAAAGTGAAAATAGAAATCAAACTGTAAGTTATTGTTTTCATTTATTTACCTTATATATTAATAGTTATTAACCATAAGAATTATAGATAAATACCGTATTTATGTCAATTGCCAAAAAATAATTTAACCACTTAAGGTACATAAGAACACATAAGAGAATTATAATATTTTATTGGCAGTACGATTCAGGGGGAGTACGATTAAATATTTTTTTAATAATAAAGTTTGTATTTATTAGTGTCCATTCGTGGTTAAAAAAATTCTATTCTGCAAAATGATTTACAGCAGAATAATTAATTTCAATTATTAAGTTTTTAAAATAAATAAATTTTCTTTTCGTGTTTTTAGTGTCTTTCGTGGTTAAATTATCTTCGTGTTCATTCGTGGTTACGTTTTTGGTATAATATTCATTATGATAAAAATTATCTCAGGGAAACATCACGGAAGAAAATTATTCACTCCGGCCGGACGGGATGTCCGACCGACAAATATTCGTGCCCGCACAGCCTTATTCAACATTCTTTGCCCCTGGCTGGAAGATAGAAGTGTGCTTGAACTTTTTGCCGGTGCAGGATCGGTAGGTTTTGAATGTTTAAGTCGTGGTGCGGGACATGTTACTTTTGTTGAAAATTCACATATTTCGGTAAAATGTCTGGAAGAAAATATCATAGCGCTCCATGAGGAAGACAATTCAACAATTATCCGTCATGACATAAGAAGAAAACTAAATTTTCTTTCCGGCGAAGAAAACAATTTTGATTTTATTTTTGCCGATCCGCCATATAATTATTTCAGCGCGAATTTTCTCCTCGAAATTATTTCGCAAGCTAATCTCACAAACGAAAATACTATCGTCGTTATTGAACACGATGCAAAAAATAAAATTAATTATGATGAACTCCCGCATGGATGGAATTGCTATCGTAATTCACAATACGGCAAAGCCATGTTGAGCTTTTTTTCTAACTCAAATTCGGAAATTTGATTTTAAACTCTACTTTATAAGGAAACCATGAGAAAACTCGCTATTTATCCCGGATCTTTTGACCCGGCAACCAATGGACACATCGATGTAATCGCCCGAGCGGCAAGAATTTTTGATGAATTGATTGTAGGTGTTGCAAAACAATCACCCAAAAGCACTACTTTTACCGTAGATGAGCGTGTTAATCTTCTGCACGAATCCTGCGCTGAATTCAAAAACGTGAGAATTGAATCTTTTGATAATTTGCTTGTCGATTGGGCTGTTCAAAAAAATGCGGGAGTGATTGTTCGCGGATTACGCGCGTTAAGTGATTTTGAATATGAATTTCAAATGGCGTTAACAAACCGTAAATTAAGCCCGGAAATTGAAACCGTGTTTTTAATGACACGCGAAGAATGTTCATGCATAAGCTCATCAATGATTAAAGAAATTGCTAAACTCGGCGGGAATGTAAATAATTTCGTTCCCGAAAATGTAGCGGAAGCGTTAATCAAAAAGTTTGACCTTTGATCATATAAACACTCCTAATGAAATAACATGTACTCATGGTCATATTCAACAAGAAAT
>JAOZNZ010000655.1 GCA_029933535.1 bacterium
TGGGGCAAAGAGGAACATCAAAAGATGCTAAAGATATTCAGAAACTGATTACATATTTGACTAACCAAAAAAGATGGACGGATACAGGTTATATGGGCAAGTGGTGGGAAGTTACAATTGAAAATCATAACTTTTTTGGCAGATGGAGCAAAGCTCTTGATATGGCTGACGCTCCTAAGCAGATTATTTCGGTAAGTGAGTTTCCGATTTATTATAAGAAGAACGGCAAGGTAGTTATTGAAATGAGTGATATTCCGCCATTATATAATCCGGATTACTTTGACAAGTCTGTTATGGAAAAATATCTGCCTGTATTGCCTCAAAAAATAGCTTCTTCTGTGATCTTCAGAATTGATAATATCCTTCTTAAGAGAGACCATGTCAATAATTGGTGGGAGGGTACAGATGATCCTGATGCCATTAAATTCCTCACGAAGATCAAAGAAAACATGGCGAAGATAAAAAAAACAACTGAAACTGAAGGTAAGCAATTTGTTTGTGATGAAAATATAGAAAAATTGCTTGCTGAAACTGATTCTCTATTTAGTAAAACCGCAGAAGTGTTTAATCGAAAAGGTGTACGGAATGGTCAGCAACCGGCCGGCAATCCGAATGACCTGAAAGGTGAGTTACATGCTTGCAGATGCAATTTTAGATATTTACAAAATTGGTTATTGAAATAAGATAATCAAATATCCAATATCGAATAACCAATATCCAATTATGAAGTAATAGATAAAGACGAACTGCCACTTACCGGCAAAACTAAATCCCCTACCCACTCCCGATGGAATAATCGGGATGTTCCACTTTATAAAAAGGGGGAATAAATTACGAATAAAAAATGATTTCACTCAGCTTAAAAGATTTGGAATATTATAAATCACAGAACATGATTTTTTCTGAAGAACTGGAGGAATATTTTGATAATGAGGAACCCGGCTATCATTCTATCGAAAGAAGAAATGCCTTATACCTAGCTGATGCCCTGGCTCATTATCCATTCCCGCACGATGATTCTCTGAAAGAAATGTTTCTCAACAGAGTCAGGAAAGCACTTGACAGTATTCGGGAAACTAAAGTCGAAACGGGTGTGGTAGTTTGGAATATTTATAATATGTCTTATATTGTTAAGACAAAAGATATCACAATCGCGTTTGATTTGATTCGATTGACTCACTCTCTGATAAAAGAAAATGATGAAGATACACATAATAATCTTACTCAAAAAATGATTGAATTATGTGATGTCCTCTTTGTTAGTCATAACCACGATGATCACGCGGACCCATTTGTTGCCAAAGAATTCCTGGCGCAAAATAAACCGGTAATCGCTGTTGATGATGCATTCCGGCAGGAAGATTTTTCTTCCGGAATAACTCGCTGGCCGACGGATGGTGCAGAGAGGGAGTATATGGTTCCAAATATAAATACTCAGATACTATTGCGTATTTATCCGGGACACCAGGCCATTGAACCTGAGGTGGCGATTGATAATAATTTCACAGTGATTACCTTGCCTGATAATATTACAATAGCTCATTCAGGCGATCAGTGTTGGAAATATGATTTTACATGGATTGATTCTGTGCATAAAGATGTGGATATAGATGTATTAATGATAAACACTTGGACTGCTTTTCCCGATAGATTAGTTAAAGGGGTAAGGCCAAACATCATTTTGCCGGGTCATATTAATGAAATGTCTCACGAAATAGGATTTCGCATTCCGTTTTGGAAGAGTTATTCCAACTGGCAAAAAGAAGGGAATAAAGTGGTTCATTTATTTTGGGGTGAATCATATAAATATGATAGGAAATTGATCTAATTAACCTAATTTCTAATTAACCTAAATAATAACCAAAGACTAATGTCCAAAAGAAGTCAAACAAAGAACAAAGGACAATTAAATATTCCTAACGAAGTTACGCTGTACTCACGTTCATAATCAATAAAAAAGTGAATACTAAATTCAAATCTTTGATTTGAATTTCCTTAAACCTTAAACTTTAAACTTTAAACCTTTAAAAAAACACAATGAAAACACAATTAAAAAGAAAAATTAATATTCACGAACGTTCATCAATGACAGAAGGAGAATACACTTCATTTTTGCAGGATTCTTATAAATTACTTGCGGATAATGGGAATTATTTCACTCCGGATGAAGATATAAACTGTCTCGAACTCGCTCATCTTATCCCGGATGTTGATGAAACCGTTATTGCCATTTATGTAGGTATTAACGATGCGGTTTGTAACAAAGGATTAGTAAGTCCTTTCTTAATTCGCCATGGTCACAACAACGTTTTTGTCTTTGATTCTAATATTTATTCAGGAGACAAAGATGTTCCTGCCGGAACAATCGATG
>JAOZNZ010000656.1 GCA_029933535.1 bacterium
ACTGTTAGAAGAACACACCATTTTTTCATGCCTTATCTCCTTGTTTAGTTAACTTAGGCGTTAATTTATTAAACATACTACATTTATTATCACAAAACTACCTTGCCTGAGGAAGGTTAATTTCAAATTTAAAAGATTTCACTCCCCGTACATCACTTAATTTTTCAATATTACGCGCAGCACGAGCTTTAGATTTAGTAAGGGTTTTCAAAGTTATCTGTATTTTTCTCGGTAAAGAATTACGATCAATAGATTCCCAGTTTCCGCCAACCCAGCGCCCTTTTTTAGAGCTCCAGTATTTAACTTTAAAAGCAACAATACCGAAAGCGAAAGGTTCAACATATTTGGATTCAAAATTTAAAGCAGGCCAATTAACCTCACTGTAATTCCACATACGTTTATTTTTATATAATCTCCATAACTCATAATCTTTCCATCCTTTTTCAGATGGCTTTATCTCATAACCTATCTCTACCAATCCCCGTTCGGTAGTGCAGCCAAAACGCAGTGCACTGTCCTCACGCGATAATTGCTTTATTTCAAAATATACCTGTTCGCCGTCCGGGCGGTTATTATTAATAATAGCCTGACTAAGTTCACGATTGAACTGTTCGGTTGCCGAGCGGATATTCTGCATTACTTCGGCTTCTTCCTGAGTACTGATGGTAATTTTATTAGCCGAATTAAAGGCGACCATAAGAGAAGCCATCAAAATTCCCAATACAGCAATAGAAACGAGAATTTCGATAAGAGTAAAACCCTTGAAGGATTTTAGATTTACGATTTTAGATTTTGGATTTACAATTTTCATTTTTAAAATAAATTCAAATTTCGAGTTTCTAAAATTATTTCTTTTTCCCGTATTTAATTGAAGGATAAGGGTTATGCACTCTAAAGACCTGTCTCATGAAAGGTAGATCTTTTTCTTTTTCTTTAACTATAGAAAGATCTAGCGGCGTTCTCTTTTCGGCGATTTGGCTACGTGTATAAACTTTAAATTCGACCTGAAAGAAAACCCCTTTAACACCTTTTTTACCTATTTTAGAATCCCCTCTTTTACCGATATCATCAACGGAATATTGCCAAAAATATTTATCGTTGTTTTCAAAAGGATAAACTTCAGATTCGTAAACAGGACCCGACCATTTTTTATCGCTCATATAACGAGCGAAAGCACGATCATGTTTCAAATATCTTCTGGCAATAATTTTGCTGGGGTCCCCTGTTCCGCTCATATTAGGATCGCTTAATTCGTATAAAAGCTGATTAACTTTAGTTCTGACAAGGTTAGCCAGAATAGTTTGATCCCTCGCGGTTTTAAAAGAATCCATACCAACAGGGAAAATGGAAAGTATGCTTAGAAGCCCGATAGCAAGAACAACCATTGCAGCCAATATTTCAATAAGACTGAACCCTCTACAAATAGATTTCTTTATTTTACTTACCATAGCTAAACCTCTTTTATATAAAGTTTATTTATTTTATAACTTAAAAATTTCTAACCATCAAGTCCAAGTTGATTTTCAAGCGATTCATCTTCACCACCAGCTTCATCACCTTCTTCCGCATCGTCTTTCTTAGTCATATCGATTTTTTGCAAGTCACCTATTTTAGCCATTCCGGCAGCTTTGTACAGAATAATGGGTATTTTCCATATTTCTCTTTTATTAGTAGAGTCTGTAAGAATAATCGGATTGGAAGTTGAATAAGAGATTCCTCCTTCGGGAGTGAATTCTATTTCCTGTTCTTCATCAAGACTAATCTTTTTGAAAAAATAAGGTTTATCAGCAATTCTATCATCATCATTATCAAGTATATTATCAACACTGTCAATAATAACAAGTTTCCATTTCTTATGTTTAGTCAGCGTTATTCTTATCGCAAACTTTCTGGATTTGGTAATAGCTGTTGTGCGCGTTAAAAGAATTTTATTTTTTAAAGCGCGTGCAGCTCCTTCAAAACGATTGCTTCTGCCAACGCCTACAAAAGAAGTAAAAGATGTTGCCATCAAAATACCAATTATAGTCATTACAACGAGAAGCTCGAGTAAAGTAAAACCGCGTTTAATTTTTTGTTTGATGTTCAGCATGCTAATTACCAGTTACGAACGTCATCTCCCTTTCCCTGCTCATCTTTTCTATTTGGTCCCGGAGACCATACATCGAAAGAATAATGATTATTCTGAGGATCTTCAAGGTTGAATTTATATTCAGATTTCCATGGATCAAGCAAAGCGCCATTTAATCCGCCTATAAACATTTTCTTTTCTGCGGAATAATAAGGACCATTCCAGTCAGGGTTTTCTTTATATATAGGATCCGGCTTGTCAGGAAATTCTTTATAACCTGTAAGAGCGTTAATTACATTTTTA
>JAOZNZ010000657.1 GCA_029933535.1 bacterium
GTAATTCAGTTCCCGTGTTTGTTTCTAAACTTGCTAACGAATCTCCACCTGCCGGACTTGAAAAGCACATTCGACCAACAGCGCCTTCTTTTGCCCCATTAGAAGAGCAAATAAGCGACCAGCTTACATTGGCGCCATTTGGTCCTTTCGGCGGCAAAGTTTTGTTTATTTTAGCTGAATTTAGCGATCAGTCAGGAACATATTCTGAGACAAGTTGGGCTTCGTTCATTGGTAGTTCGATTGCTGATTTCTATGACAAATGCAGCTATGGAGATGTAACTTTAACCCCGGCAGCAGAAACTTCCGGAACTTTAAGCAACGGCGTGATTGATTGGGTGAACGTCGGCGCAACCCATCCGAATACAGGAAGCAGCACCGGCACTGATAACAAACAGCTAACCAAAGACGCGATTATTGCTGCTGATCCTTTTGTTAATTTCGCTGCGTTCGATACTAATGCGGACGGTTATGTTGATTCAGATGAATTGGCAGTTGTCGTTATTGTTGCAGGATATGAGCGGTCTTACAGTTCCAGTTACACGCCCAGCGTGTGGGGACACAAGTGGTCATGTTCAACTATAGGCGCACCTGTTGTTGACGGCAAAACTGTAGCAGATTATCACAGCGGTGCAGGCGGCTACGCACAATTCGGTGAGGTGCACAGAAGCACTGCGGGAAATGCACATCAGGCAACAATGGGTATTATGGTTCACGAGTTGGGTCATC
This sequence comes from bacterium, assembly GCA_029933535.1. Taxonomy (GTDB): domain Bacteria; phylum Auribacterota; class UBA3054; order UBA3054; family B51-G9; genus B51-G9. The sequence continues at coordinate 727 of JAOZNZ010000657.1, forward strand.
TGATTTTTGGTCTGCCTGATCTATATGACACTGATAGTTCTTCAAGCGGAATTGGCGGATGGGGAGTAATGGGTGGAGGATCCTGGGGCAGAGCAGATGCTGATACGTATTCCGGTGCAACACCGGTTTTACCGTGCGCATGGACAAAGTACAACCGCGGTTGGGTCAATGGATTTGAAGGAGCAGGTGTAGAATCCATGACAGCCGCCGGCTCAGTCTCGGCTTCGCAGGCAAATACTGTTTACAAAGGTTCAACAGGCGCGGCAGGAGAGTATTTCCTTGTGGAAAATCGCCGTCCGGTGGGATATGATGCCGGTCTTCAGCGCTGGATAGGAACAAGTTTTGGAGGACTGGCCATTTGGCATATAGACGATAATATTTCGGCCAACAGCTCCGATACTCACCGCAAAGTTGATCTCGAAGAAGCCGACGGAACTCTTATGGGCACCAGTAAAGGCGAAGATACAGATATTTGGTATTCAGGAAATGCTACGGTGTTCAATAATTTTTCATCACCCAACAGCAAGAGATACACCGGTGCGGGAACAGATGTTGACATCAGAGATATTTCGTCTGCGGGAACAGTAATGACGGCAGATTTTGTACCCGAGCCGGGTTTTGTATTATTTATTTTTAATTTTGTATTATTTATTTTTGCACGACAAAGCATCATTTGACTTTTGGACCGTGCCGCGCCCGCATACTGCAAATGCCGGGGGAATATTTTTGTGGCAGGTCTTGATAAAATGTAATAACTATTTCCGTTTAATTTATTTGACGGAAAGCTAACCAAGGAGGAAGATTATGAAAAAATCATCTGCTAAAATTACTCTTCGCATACTGTTATGCTTAACAATCGTATTTGCTGCCGTGTCGGCGATTGCCCTCACAACAGTACCCGGTCCTAACCCGGATCTGTTTGATGTATTTAATCACACAAACGGCTTTCGTTCGGATCCTACCAATCCTGTTCGGGTTGCCAAGGGTCCACCACCGGTACACGCCGGGCACGTAACTGTCCTCAAATTGTTCGGCACCAGCGGTCCGGGAGGAAACCTGGGCGGCACGACGCAAACATTTTCAAGTGCAAACGGGGCATTGTTCCGGATTGATATGTTCAACCCTGACGACGCTAGCGAACCCCACCGTATCATCGACATTCCCATTAGCGGGGAAATCCACACCGGTCCGCGCACGCCACGTGACAAGAGTCAAGACTTCGACACCGAAATGGTTCAACTTCAGGGAGCAATTTTCGGCGACCCCGATTTCGACATTCTTAGAGTTAGAGTGGGCGAAGATTTCGGCTTGCCAAGCCCCGGACATACGACGCTGACACGGCGTCCGGATGGAAATTTCAATGTTGACAGCTTTTTCGATATCACTTACACGATTGATTTCGTCGGAGCTCCCGGCGGAGTGTATGATGGCGCATCGGGTTCCGAGACCGGCACAACGCATTTAAGTCTCGGTGGTCCTGTACCAGAACCTTCCATTTTTGCTCTGACTATTTTCGGCTTGCTCAGTTTGTTAGGCAGGGGTTTGCAATGTAAGTGATAGTGTAAAAAAAAACAGGAATTCTTGAAACCTTATTGTTAATATCTTTTGTTTGTCCCGTTTTAAGCGCTGAGGATAAATTGACGG
>JAOZNZ010000102.1 GCA_029933535.1 bacterium
TCATAATCTGAAATATTATACCTGGATTGAGCAGCAGGAAAAAGAATTGGAAGATTTGAACCAGTTGTGGTATGACAGAGAAATATGGGAAAAGATTTTCGCACAACCGGAAAGATGGGATGAATTGATTAATGAATTCAACGAAATGACGGATCTTTGAATCCGTAGTCCGTAGTCCGTGGTCCGTGTTTGTCCGTGGTCCGTGTTTGTCCGTGGTCCGTGTTTGTCCGTGTTTGTCCGTGGTCCGTGGTCCGTGTTTGTCCGTGTTAGTCCATGTTAGTCCATGACCAATGACACAAAAATGTCTCGGAGCGGAGCGGAGTAAATGGTTCATACACCAATTAATTAAACTCCCCTCCTTACCAAGGAGGGGTGCCCAAAGGGCGGGGTGGTTCTCCAACAATCCATTAATTTTACCACGCATTTGGCGTGGCCATCAATCCAATTCTCATGAGTGATATAATGACACCAATATCGTTTTCGCGGCTTCTTCATTGGATTACAGAAGAATTTGAAAATCACAATTCTATTTTCGGTATTCCCGAAAATAAATTCTTCAACACAAATACCTCAAATCCTTTTTCCGTTTTCAATGAAAAATGCGCCACACCAATTGGTCCTGCTGCAGGACCTCACACTCAACTTGCACAAAACATTATAGCCGCTTACCTTACCGGAGCGAGATTTTTTGAGTTAAAAACGGTACAAATTCTCGACACACTTGAGATTGAGAAACCGTGTATTGACGCTGAAGACGAAGCCTACAATACGGAATGGTCATCTGAGTTTACTGTACCGAAAGCTTATGATGAATATTTGAAGGCATGGGTATTGCTTCATTACATTCAGCATTTAGTATTCAAGAATTCAAATAGAGATTTCATTTTTAATATGAGTGTCGGATATGATTTAAAAGGAATCAAAAGCAAAAAAATAGATTCTTTTATTGAACAATTAAAAAACGCTAAAAAAAATAATCGTTTTTTAGAATATCTCGAACAGATCTCACCGGAAATATCAAAAAATATCTCCCCTGACATTTCTTCTTCTTTAACCCTGTCTACCATGCACGGATGTCCACCGAAAGAAATTGAGGCTATTTGTTCATATATCATCACAGAAAAAAAGCTCAACACTTTTGTTAAGCTTAATCCAACATTACTCGGTTACGAAAAAGTAAAAAGTATTCTTGATAATTCCGGCTATGATTATATTGAACTTTCACGCGACTCATTTTCACACGATTTACAATTCAACGATGCTGTTGCTATGATAAAACGTCTGCAAAATCTTGCAACCGCTCACGGCACAGAGTTTGGAGTGAAATTATCAAATACTCTTGGAGTTAAAAATACCAAAAATGCCCTTCCGGGTGATGAAATGTATATGTCCGGACGGTCGCTTTTCCCATTAACAATTAATCTGGCTGAGAAACTTGTAAATGTACTTGGTGATAAATTAAATATATCATACTCAGGCGGAGCGGCATATTTTAACATTTCAGATATCTTAAGCTGTGGAATTAAGCCGATTACTCTCGCTACTGATTTGCTCAAACCCGGAGGTTATTATCGTTTCAACCAAATTGCAGAACTTTCTGTATCGGAAGAAATTCCCAAAAAGATAAATGTCAAAAAACTTATCTCACTTGCTGAAGATTCACTGACTGATCCCCTGTATTCTAAAAATACCAGAGAAACTTCCGACACAAAAATTAAAGATAAACTTCCGCTGTTTGATTGTTACGTCGCGCCATGTGTTGTCAACTGTCCGATTCATCAGGACATTCCGCAATACATTCATCTTGTTGAAGAAAAGAAATATAAAGAAGCTTATGAATTAATTATCACTAAGAATCCACTACCATTTATCACCGGACATATTTGTGATCATCCTTGTACATTAAAATGTGCGCGATGTGATTATGAAGAGCCTGTTCTTATTAGAGAATTGAAACGCGTTGCCGCGGAAAACGGGAAAATCCCCCTAACCCACCAGCATACGCCGGTCGACGCCCTTAAAAAAGCGAAGCCCGACGTATGCCGGGGGGGATTATCGAATACTAAAATCGCTGTTATCGGTGCAGGGCCTTGCGGCTTATCCGCGGCATATTTTCTTGCGAAATCAGGTTTAGATGTAACAGTATTTGATAAAAATAAAAAGCCGGGTGGAACTGTTCAAAATATTATCCCCGATTTCCGACTCCCCCAATCCGCTATTGACAATGACATCGAATTAATAAAATCCGCGGGAGTAAAATTCAAACTTGGGATTGAAGGGAATTTTTCAATTGATAGTCCCCCTTTTCTAAAGGGGGATCAAGAGGAATATAGTCCCCCTTTTCTAAAGGGGGATCAAGGGGGATTTTTCCTCAACAATGAAAAATTCAATTATATTATCCTCGCTATCGGCACGGGAAAATCCATCGGATTAAAACTTGATGGTGATAACAAAAATATTATCGGCGCAATAGATTTCCTGAAACAAATCAAAGAAAATAATCAAAACTTCAATACAGGCGAAAATGTCGTGATCGTAGGTGGCGGTAATTCGGCAATGGATGCCGCACGCGCGGCAGTCAGAACAAAAGGTGTTAAAAATGTTTTCATCATTTACAGAAGAACGGAAAAACAAATGCCCGCTGATCGCGAAGAATTTTACGCTGCCAAAAAAGACGGTGTCGTTTTTAAAGAGCTATTACAGCCGATTGCCCTGTCATTCGCCGGGTCTTCGAAATTTATTAATCCCCCTTTCATAAAGGGGGCAGGGGGGATTTCAAATCAGGAAAAAACCAATAGTCCCCCTTTCCTAAAGGGGGATACAGGGGGATTTACCGGCAATCTAAAATGCCAGGTTATGAAACTCGGTGAACCGGACTCAAGCGGAAGAAAAAGACCTGTCCCGGTAAAAAATAAATTTGTTATCATAAAATGCGATTCACTAATTTGCGCGATTGGCGAACGCGTTGACGAGGATTTTTTGAAAAACGCCGGCGCAATTACCGATACTGATACATTAGAAACCATACAAACCAAAACCGAAAATATATTTATCGGCGGTGACGCACTTCGCGGTCCATCATCTGTTGTTGAAGCGATTGCTGACGGCAGATCAATAGCGGAAAAAATTCTTGAAAGAGTAGGTTGTTTCGACCCGAAACAACAAAACAATATTGCTTGTAATCTGCAATATGATGAAACCGAATTAATTAATGCAAAAGGTGTTATTAAAAAAGCCGAAAACGAAAACCTTAATCTCGAAGCCAAAAGATGTCTCGCCTGCGATATTGTTTGCGACAAATGTGTTGAAGTGTGTCCGAACCGTGCAAATGTTGCGATAAAAGTTTCCGGTTTCGAAAAAGTTTCTCAAATCATTCATATTGACGGAATGTGCAATGAATGTGGAAATTGCGAAACTTTTTGTCCATTTGACGGTGCGCCCTACAAAGAAAAACTCACATTATACTGGAGTGAGAAAGATTTTTCGGAAAGTTCTTCTGACGGATTTTTTGTAGAAAAAATTGACAGTGGATATAAAATCACCTTACGTTTATCTAAAGAAACAATTTCTTTAGATATGGATAACAATTGTGAAACAAAAAGCAATATTAATAATAATGACACCAATAATGTGATAGCGGTAATTAAATCAGTAATTAAGTTTCATAATTATCTATTGTCGTGCCGGGGATGATAACTTGCAGGCACGACTGAGGAAATTGATTTCGATAGTCTTCGCTATCGAAAACAATTTATTTTCCCGGTTTATTCATGATCGGCATGGCTGTTACTTCGGCAGGCACTAATTATTAAATATTTATTATCCGATTAATTAGTTAAGATTTGGTCGCTGGCACCGGATGTCAGAAAACATATCTTAACATACCAATTATACTATTGCAATAACTTTAATATGTTGATATAATTACTTGCAGTTACTAAAAAATAACCACCCACAACTAACTCGTGATTTTTAGAAAGATATTCAAATATACTTCTCTTGCGTTTGTCCTTTCGTTAGGCACATACCTGATGTGGCCTGTTCCTGAGAAAGGATATGTCAGCGCCGATACCGATGAAAATATTTCTTCAACGTGCACACCTGTAGATGTCAAATACAACATCCGATTTGTTCCCGGAGGATATTATTTCCCCGGTATTGCTCCGGCAGGTATCGGCAAACCCAATAAAGGTTTTTATGAAGTTGTCGCTGCTTACGAAAAATTACATCCCGATACAAAAATTACTTTTTGTGACGCAATGGCACGCAGGGAATATCTTGTTACTCAATTAAGTTCCAGTAAAGCACCGGATATTCTAAACGTTAACGTTGAAGATGTATGGCCGGACATTCAAAAACACTGGTACGCTCCTCTCGATGATTATCTTGACGCTCCTAATCCATATATTCCGTCCGGCCAGCCCGGTTCAGTTCAATGGTGGGACATGTTTAAATTTCAGGCAATCAGTCGCGGCAAACTTGCGCCAAATGGTAAGATGTATTGCATTTCCTACGATATGATTGAGACGGCAATTTATTACAACAAAGATATTTTCAAAAAAGTTGGTGTTGGCATTCCGAAAGACTGGGATGAATATGAAGAAACAATGACCAAAATCAGGGAAGCGGGTTATATACCCATACAAACCGTTGTAGGTATTTACGCCGATTGGGGAATTGATTTGTTTTTAGACCAGCTCTACTATAATATTTTACCGGGCATAGATTTAGTAAAAGACCCTGTTCGCGAGAAATATTTACAAGGCTATCTTGATTGGGATGAAGTATGTTTTCTTTTCAAAAAAGGCTTTTTCACACGTTACGACCTTAGATACAGAGAATTATGGAAATTAATTAAACGCTTTAGAGACTTCTCAAATAAAGATATCGCTACCGAAGATATGATCCGCGCGTTTGTTCGTGGCGATGCAGCGATGATCTGGACAGCCAACCTGGTTTCTTATCGTTTTGATGCAGATAAAGATATTGATTTTGAATGGGACGTTTTTTACCTCCCTAAATTTACTACCAATACCTCAAAATACGCTGCCGGTGTACCGATGTGTGTTATAGGCGGCTCAGGCGCCCAATTCGAAATTTCTAATTCTGCATTTTCCGACACCGGTGACCCTAAGACATCTGAAAGGATCAAACGTATTGTTGATTTCATGCAATTTATTACGGTTCCTGATCAATACAGAAAAGTTATCAATGAACGTCCGTTACTTATTCCTAATATAAAAGGAGTTAAAACGCTGCCTCTTTTAAAGCCGTTTGAAGAAATATTACAGCGCCGTTACACAACAACCAAATGGACATATACTTTTGATTTAAAATTCACTGATATTCTGCAGCGCATGCTTTTACTCTATCTTGACGAATATATTTCGCTTGATGAGTGGATTGAGTGGCAGGAAAAAAATCTGGAAGGCGCTTACGTGCGTTACACACGCAAAAAGCATCCTGATTTTGAAGCTATGGAAAAAGAATGGCAGCGACTTGCTCCGATAAGAAAAGATTATATCGATATGCCAATAATACCGAAAGGAGAAAATTGACCTAATTGACCTAATTGACCTAATTGATCTAATTGATCTAAGCAATGAACAAACAAAGAAAAAACTAAATTGGAAATTTCTTCTTATTGGATTATTGGGATTTCTTTAGGTTAATTAGAAATTAGAGCAATTAGAAAATTTTAATTGACCTTTAGACCTTAGACCTTAGACCTTTAGACTAAAAAACATGGCTGATAAAAAAAACAAACCTTTTATTTCATACAAACTTAGCGCTGCGCTTGTTTGTTATTCTATTGTAATTATTCCAGTTGCTTTACTTGGGTTGTTCACTTACCTACCTGTTTTCTGGGCATTCCAAAAATCTTTCTTCGAGTTTGAAATTGGCGGGGTATCGCGCTTTGTCGGTTTGAGTCATTATGTAGAATACTTCACTACCGACCCGACCACATATATTTCTCTGGCAAATATGGCATTCTTTACTTTTTTCGCTGTGGCAGTTCGATTGTCTCTTCCGTTAATTGTTGCCAAACTTATCCATTCAATTCATTCAGAACGGTGGCGCCATTTCTACAGAATACTTTTCCTTGTTCCTATTGTCGTTCCCGGCGTGGCAGTAATGCTTATCTGGGGTGGAATGATCTACTCAAGTCAGGGCTTTATCAACGAATTCCTTCGCTTAATCGGTTTGGGCGATCTTGCCTGCGGTTGGCTTACCAATCCCGGCACTGCGCTAATAGCTGTAGCGATGGTTGGATTCCCGTTTATAGGAGGTTTTGAAGTTCTTATTTATTACGCCGGATTAAGCGGCATTCCGGAGAGTGTTAATGAAGCCGCTTTATTGGAAGGTTGCGTTGGCATAAGAAAGTTTTTTCTTATAGATATTCCTATGGTATTAAGTCAGTTGAAACTTATCCTTATTCTTACTGTAATTGCCGGAGTTCAAGGCTTTGAAGGCCTTATTATCCTGACAGGTGGCGGACCGGGATATCGAACTTCCGTGCCGGGACTTATGATGTATTTTAACGCTTTCAGTTTCCAACGATTCGGTTACGCGTGTGCTGTAGGAGTATTTCTTTTTGCTCTTATATTTACGCTGACAATTATTAATTTTAAATATTTTAAATCTGCTGAAGAAGTACAGGCAACCAATTGAAGAATTAACCTAATTTCTAATTGATCTAATTAATCTAAATAATGACCAAAAACCAACATCAAAAAATTAAAACTTCCTGTTTGGATCTTAGTCATTGGACTTTGGAACTTGATTAGAAATTAGGTCAATTAGAAATTAGATCAATTCATTTTGACCTTAGACCTTAGACCTTAGACCTTAGACCTTAGACCTTAGATAACTTATGAAAAATAGAAAAAACTGGAAACTTCATCTCGCCATTCTTGCTTTCGCGATACCAACGCTATTGCCGTTTTATTTCGTGATAAACAATTCTTTTCGTTCGAACACAGAGATGTATCATAGTTTTTTCGGTTTTCCGAAGACTCTTAAATACATTGCTGTTTACAGTATAAAAACACTTAAAGGTGAAAAAGGGACAGTAACCGTTCATGACGAACAGGAACAGATTTCCAAAACAGTAAGTTATAAAGGTGCTGTAAAATTCTATTTTAACTCCGCCACAAGAAATTATAAATCGGCTTGGAAAGTCCTGCGCCCTTATTTTGTAAATACACTTCTTGTAGTTATTGCAACTGCTTTCGGTGTTTTAATGTTTGGTTCTATTACTGCCTACATTCTTTCACGATTTCGATTCCCGGGCAACAAAGTTATTTTTTATTACTTTATCAGCACAATGATGTTCCCGGCAGTTCTAACTCTCGTTCCGAGTTTTCTTCTTGTAAAAAAACTTGGATTGCTGAATTCCAGGCTTGCGCTAATTATTCCGGCGATTGCCGGAGGTCAGGTATTTGCCATTTTTGTTTTCAAGAGTTTTTTTGACGGACTTCCACAGGATCTTTTTGATTCGGCAAAAATTGATGGTGCGGGACATTTCAGTTTATACTGGAATCTCATATTGCCGCTGTCAAAACCTGTTCTTTCTGTTGTTTTGATTATGAACGTTCTTGGAATGTGGAACAGTTTTCTTTGGCCTTATATTGTTAATACAGATAAAAAGTTTCACGTCATCGCTTCAGGTTTGTTTGTTTTAGCTCAAACTGAAGCTGCGGCAAATTTCGGTTTATTGTATGCGGCTTACATCACTTCGAGTATTCCTCTGCTTATTCTCTTCATTTACACAACCAAAACATTTATCGAGGGAATGACATCAGGAGCATTCAAGGCTTAGGGTTGAGGAAATTTGTTCTATCAAGCAAATTTATTTTCCAGGTGTTGGCAAGCTAATTATTCGCTAAGAAAAATAGTACTCTCAATGACAAAAAAATGTAACTGCAAGCAAGCGTTAGTGAGATTGTGGAAAAAATCGTGCTTGCACGACCATAGTTTTGTTTTTAAAAAAACAAAACTATTTGACATTTATTTTATTTTTAAGTAAACTATGCAACAAATATCTTAAATAACTTAACTAAACTATCAGGAGACGAAAATGTCAGTATTACAGGAAATCGCAGAAAACCTTATGAAAGGTAAAGCTCCCGCCGTTAAAGAACTTGTTACAAAAGCTCTTGATGACGGTATTGAACCGGCAGAAGTACTTGGAGAAGGCTTAATCGCAGGTATGAATGTCATCGGCGCTCGTTTTAAGAAAAACGAAGTGTATGTTCCGGAAGTCCTTATCGCCGCGCGTGCAATGCACGCAGGAATGGACATTCTTAAACCAAAACTCGTTGCTGCAGGTGTTGAACCGATTGGAAAAGTCGTTATCGGCACAGTTAAAGGCGACTTGCACGACATTGGTAAAAATCTTGTTTGCATGATGCTTGAAGGTGCGGGTTTTGAAGTTCTCGATATCGGAATTGATTGCGCGGCAGAAAAATTCATTGAAACAGCTAAAGATAAGGATGCTAAAATCATTGCTATGTCAGCTCTTCTCACAACAACAATGCCTTCTATGAAGGGAGTTATTGAAGAACTTGATAAAGCAGGTTTGAAAGGTATCATAAAAACAATGATCGGCGGCGCTCCGGTTACTCAAAACTACGCAGACGAAATCGGCGCGGACGGTTATTCACCTGATGCAGCCTCTGCGGTAGATTTAGCAAAAACTTTTCTATAAATCTTTTATTAAGAGATTTTGCCTTGAGATTAAACAAACAGGCTCGGTGGCGTCTTGCCATCGAGCCTGTTTTAATATCGACATAATCATTAAAGAAAGAATAAAGAAATTAAAGTATTTTAAAAAATCATTCTGCTGTTAATTATTCTGCAAAATGATTTACAGCAAAATAATTAAAAATTTAGCTGCGACATTTTGGACAATCCAACAATCCAATAATCCATAAGCAAGATGCTTATGCTACTTTTCGTTATGACCTCAAAAACACGTTTTTTAAAAGCATTAAATCATGAGAAACCCGATCGTCCTCCTTTTAATTTCTGGATGGACAGGCCGTTAATGCAGAAATATGAAAAAGAAATAGGTCATCGGCATTGGCGTGTTACTCATTTTGGCGCTGATGTAATCGAAACTTTCCCTCTCATAAATTTCACGGGTGAAATAGCTGATATCACATCCTGGGGAGCTTTTTCAAAAATAAAATCATGGGACGAACTTGG
>JAOZNZ010000658.1 GCA_029933535.1 bacterium
ACCTGACACCTGACACCTGACACCTGACACCTGACACCTGACACCTGAAACCTGAAACCTGAAACCTGAAACCTGAAACCTGAAACCTGAAACCTGAAACCTCACTTCATATCCTTCGTCTGTTCCATGGTTTTCCTAAGCGCAAACACTGCAACTGCAACGATTATACCGGTAATAATCAAACCTTGAATCCCGGTCAGAATAGCGATTATTCGTCCTATAGGATTCACCGGTGTAATATCTCCGTAACCAATAGTCAAACCTGTAACAAAGGTAAAGTATAAGGCATCTGCAAAAGACATTTTCTCAAAATATGCGATTGCCGATGCATCAACCACAAGTATAGCGATCAGCCCAAAAATGATAGTCCTGATTTTCCAAAGGGCAAGGAAAAAATAGTTACGAAAAATTTTGAAAATTGTCATTTTATATTCCCATAAAAGTTAAAAATATTTGTCTGTGGTTCGTGCATTTATTCGGAAAACATTTCCGGAAGCAGCAGGTAACTGGCGATAAAAAAGCACACACCGCCCTGGAAGAGGAATAATGCCGACAACCAGCTAAAACTCACTACATTTTCTCCCGGAGGAACAGCCAGGCAATACAAGGCAGAAATTATGAATCCTATCGACCCCAGCAAATTCAGCGTGGTGATCCACCATTCAATACTTCCGGGATGCCATCCCCAATAACCATGGCATACTTCCATAAATGCTAACCGGCTGGCAATTAAAAAACAGATACAGCCAATAATATTCGGCGTCCAAATCAATATATTCTGCTGTCCCCAAGTTAAATCACTGATAAAGGCATTACCGGTATTAAAGTTAAACATCACTGTGCCGATTAATTGCACCAGACTCGCCATATAACCAATACGCTTTGGTTGCCATGCCACCCACAGAAAAGAATCGGAAGGATTTTTATCTTCAAATAATCCTTCACTATCACCGGCATTAATAGATTCAAGCAACTGACAAACTGCGGCAGATGTAAAAAAAATTGAACCTATAAAAAAAATCCAGTTTACAGTTGTACCATTCGCTAATGCATTTGGTATATTCTGTGGAAAAGTTATTATAAAGCCGCCCACACTAAAGAATGCAGAGCCGACAGCAAAAAGTGCGGCAACCCACCAAGTTAAGTGTGACGGTGCCCAAAAATGCAGCCATGGATATTTAAACTTCGGGGATGCAGATTTAACAACGCCTTCAGACGTAATAATCAACGCACCACGCCCCTTCCGATGACGTCGTGATGTGACAATTTTTTGTACACCATTTTCTAATATATGGACTGCCTTTGTAATATATCCCGGCCCGGAAAGTCTGATATTTTTGTCAGGATTTGTCATAAGGCATTAATGATGGAAATGTGTGCCTTCTTTTTTACTTTTAAAACCTGATTGTGAGGCAAACCATTTCAATGCCCTGCGCATATTATCGAGCAGCATATCTGCCATATCATGACTAAAACCTTCTTTTACCACAATTCGTTGTACAACAAGATCCTGCCGGTTTGGCGGCATAGTATAAGCCGGAACTAACCAGCCATGTTCCCGCAATTTATCAGCCATATCGAACAGGGAAAAATTTATAGAATCAGCGACATCATCTTTTAATTTCCAGCAGAATACAGGGATATCACTGCCGTTAGTAATCAATTCAAACGGCCCCAGCTTTGCAATTTCACCGGATAAATATAGCGCGACATCCTGACAAGCCTGCTGAATTCGCTGATAACCGTCCATTCCCAAACGCAGGAAATTATAATATTGTGCAACGACCTGATTGCCCGGTCGGGAAAAATTAATTGAAAAGTCAATCATATCTCCACCGAGATAGTTCACATGAAAAACAAGATCTTCAGGCAAATGTTTTTTATCACGCCACAACGCCCAGCCGACACCAGGATAAACAAGACCGTATTTGTGCCCGGAAGCATTGATTGAAACCACGCGCGGCACACGAAAATCCCATTCCAAATCAGGCTGAATAAACGGAGCTATAAATCCACCGCTTGCGCCGTCAACATGGATGGGTATATCAATACCTGTTTGTTCCTGATAAAGATCCAACGCTTCTGCGACTTCTTTGACGGGTTCATACTTGCCATCCATGGTACTGCCCATGATGACAACCACACCTATGGTGTTCTCATCAACCAGTTTTACTGCCTCTTCAGCATTCAAGGTAAAGCGATTACCTTCAGCTTTGACTTCACGGGCTTCAATATCCCAATATTTACAGAATTTATGCCAGCAAATCTGAGTATTGGCACCCATTACGATATTAGGTTTATCGATTGGTTTTCCTGCTTTTTTCATCTTTGCGCGCCAGTTCCATTTCAACGCCATGC
>JAOZNZ010000659.1 GCA_029933535.1 bacterium
TCAAAGAAATTATTGTTAGATTATAAATTTAAACTTAAAAATGGAGTTAAAGATGAAAAATATTATTTGCATAATTGTTTTAGTTATTTTTGCTAATATGGTTTTGGCAGGATATTATAGAGATGATTTGCTTCATCCCCCTTCGGGAGAATGCCGTCCAAAAACATATGCTGGTTTCCACGAGATTTATCATTATATAGGTCCAAGTAAAGTTACTGACGATTATACAAGTAACAGTTGGTCGGTAGAGGATGGCAGTACGACAAAATGGGAATTAAGAGAAACGAGCTCGGGAAAAGTGGATCCCGAGACTGGTAAAAAATTAATAATACCAAAGGCCAAAGGCACAATGAAAGGCGTAGAATCTAAAACAGACAAAACCGAGCGACTTATTGAAGCGATTATTAAAGCGATAAAAAGTATTGATTTCAATTTATCTTTTTAATAACAAATTATTTGTTTTGCATAGAATTGATTTGTTGTTTTAGCTTTATAAAAAATTGAGAAAGCATAACTAGAAAAGCCTTGAGGTGGAATGCTCTCAGGGCTTTTTAATTGTTTTGCAATATCACTCAATTCTTCAATCGCTTCCAAAAGATCGTAACGCATACATATTCGATTAAGTCTCAATATCGAACTATCAACTACCAATTCTCAAGTTCAAGAATTTCTTATTACTTTTCACTTGAAAGTTGAAAATTCGCGAAGCGCACGGAGATTTTCGGGCGGAGTTGGAACTTCTCTTTGGTATTCAATGTCAAACGTCAAACCCCACCAAACCTTCGTGGTATCATTAAATATACCTTATCCTGACGACGAACTCTTTCCGGTACCTTTACGGATACAACATCTCCTTTGTCAGCTCTGTCAACATTTTTATAATCGACTCTTAATTCATTAATATCAACCTCTAACGCTCCGGTTGTCGGTCCGATAAAAACGATTTTATCATTTGTTTTTAATTCATCGGCAATCATTGTAATTTCCGCAATGCCGATTTTCACAAAATAATTTGTTACATAACCAATATATTTTTTCTCAAATTTTGCTTTACTGCCGCTAATGCCGCACCATTCGCCAAGTGGTTCCCCGAGATAATATCCACCATGCCAGAAACCTCTGTTAAAAACCTTTTCGAGATCATCAACAAGTTTTTGCGCGAGGTCGACGGTAAATTTTCCGTCTTCCCAAAGTTTTACCGCTTCTCTGTAAGCTGAAACCGTTGTGAAAACATAATCTGCCGCGCGACCTCTTCCCTCGATTTTCAAAATGGAAACGCCTGCATCAAGGAGAGAATCAAGAAAAGTTATTGTGCATAAATCTTTCGGCGACATTATATATTTATTCTCAATTCTTAATTCATCTCCCGTTTGGTCGTCTTTTACGTCATAACTGCGGCGACAGGTTTGATAGCACGCCCCGCGATTTGCTGATTTATTATAAAGCGCGAGGCTCATGTAACATTTACCTGAAATAGCCACGCACAAAGCGCCGTGAGCGAAAATCTCAATTTTAACAAGTTCACCGTTCGGCGCTGTAATATTTTCGTTTTTAATTGTGTCAATTATTTTTTTAATCTGCTGTAATGTCAGTTCGCGTGCGAGAACAATTACTTCTGCAAACTTTGAGAAAAACTTTACCGCTTCAATGTTTGACACATTTGCCTGAACGGAAATATGAACGGGGAGTTCAATTGACGACGCATATTGAACAACGGAAATATCGCTTGCAATCACAGCGGACACGTCAGCGGATTTAGCTGCATCGCAAATCTTTTTTATTTCATAGAGCTCGTTGTCGTAAACAAGGGTATTTAGAACGAGATAACTTTTAACATTGTTTTTTTTACATTTCTCAGCAATGTCGGTAATATCATCCAAAGTAAAATTCACGGACGAACGCGCCCTCATGTTCAAGATTCCCGCGCCGAAATAAATTGAATCAGCGCCTGCTTTTATTGCAGCTGCGAGTGCTTCGTAGGAACCGACTGGAGCCATAATTTCTATTTTATTTTTCA
Source organism: bacterium (assembly GCA_029933535.1). GTDB lineage: Bacteria > Auribacterota > UBA3054 > UBA3054 > B51-G9 > B51-G9. The sequence continues at coordinate 2,018 of JAOZNZ010000659.1, forward strand.
TTTTCAACATATTTTTTAACCACGAATGAACACGAATAGACACTAATAAATATAAATATTATTTATTTAAAAAAATTTAATTATGAACGTGAGTACAGCGTTACTTCGTTGCTGTTATAAATTTAATCGTACTGCAATAAATAATCCTGCTACAACAATTTTTTCATGTCTTTTTCTATTCCTTTGCTTAATAAATACTTAATATAAGCTTGATATGGCATATCAATATTAGTGGAATAAGCTCTTAATTTATTATACAATTTTGTTGGAAGCCTTAAACTGATGACTTTTGTAGGAGGTTCATCGGGCAATTCAAACCCTAAATTCGATAAACTCTGTTG
>JAOZNZ010000660.1 GCA_029933535.1 bacterium
GCAAATATTTTTCAACCCTAACAGCTTTCGCCATTTACCCCCTCATTTTTACACAGAGCCAATTTATCCCGATTTATCGGGATAAATTTAATCAACTATCCTGATGTTCAGTTCAGCAAGTTGTTCAGGCATTACAGATGACGGTGCACCTACAAGCAAGTCCTGCGCTTTTGAATTTTTTGGGAACGCAATAACTTCGCGAATACTCGGCTCATCGGCAAGAAGCATTACAAGTCTGTCAACTCCGGGAGCGATACCTCCATGAGGAGGAGCACCGTACTCGAACGCGCGAATCATATGCCCGAAATGTTCATCGACTTCTTTACGGTCATAACCACCGATTTCAAATGCTTTATACATAATTTCCGGCTGATGATTTCTAATCGCGCCGCTTGAAAGTTCAACGCCGTTACAGCAAATATCATATTGGTAAGCGACAATGTCAAGTGGATCTTGTTCTTCAAGAGCTTTCATTCCACCTTGCGGCATAGAGAAAGGGTTATGAGAGAAAACAATATTACCTGAATGATCTTCTTTTTCGTACATTGGAAAATCAACAACCCAGCAGAAAGCCATCACATTCGGGTCGCGCAATTCCATTCTTTCTGCCAGAACGTAACGCAGAGCTCCGAGGCCGTGACAAGCGGCTTTCCATTTAGCTACGGCGAAGAAAACAACATCGCCGTCTTTAGCACCTGTTTTTTCTTTGATGGCTGTCAGATCGTTTTCTGATAAGAATTTAACAATGGGTCCTTTTGCTATGCCTTCTTCAAAAACAATGTAAGCTAAACCTTTCAGTCCGTTTTGCTTTGCCCAGGTTTGCAGTCCGTCAAAAAATGATCGAGGAGCTTCAGCGCCGCCTGGATAATTGATAGCTTTAATTGCGACACCCGGTTTTTTACCTTGAGAGAAAATTTGGCATTCGGAACCGGACAGTTCATCCGTTAAATCCTGCAAAAAGAGATCGAATCTCATATCCGGTTTATCTGTACCGTATTTATTCATAGCGTCGTGAAAAGTTATTTGTGGAAAATCTTCAAAAACAAGTTTGTGTTTTCCGTGCTTTTTCACAACTAATTTCATTAACTCATCAACAATCGCAAACACCTCTTCCTGAGTTACAAAAGCCATCTCTATATCAAGTTGATAAAATTCTCCCGGACTTCTATCGGCTCGTGCGTCTTCGTCGCGGAAACATGGCGCGATTTGATAGTATCGGTCGAATCCGGAAATCATAAGCAACTGCTTATATTGTTGTGGAGCCTGTGGAAGAGCGTAGAATTTACCCGGATGAATTCTGCTGGGAACAAGATAATCTCTCGCACCTTCCGGAGAGCTGTTAGCAAGAATAGGTGTTTGAAATTCATGAAAACCATTGCCTTCCATAAATTCACGGATGGTAGTAATAACTTCCGCACGAAAAATAATGTTTTTGCGCATCTTTTCACGGCGAAGATCAATAAAACGATAGCGAAGGCGGAGGTCTTCGTTCACAACATCAGATTCAGCGACTTGGAATGGTGTAGTTTTTGCCGATGATTCAATATTAAGCTCACTTACAAAAAGCTCTATTTCGCCTGTCGCAAGTTTAGAATTAACAGTTTCTTCGCTTCGTTCAACAACGTTACCTGTTACGGTAATAACGCTTTCATAACTAATATGAGATGCAATATCGAGCATTTCGTTGTTTTCCGGATGAAAAACAATTTGTGTAATGCCGTATTGGTCGCGCAGGTCAATAAATAGTACACCGCCATGATCACGGCGATGGTGAACCCAACCTGACAGGCGGACATTTTTATTGATATCTGATTTTGTTAATTCGTTACAGTTATGTGTTCTGTACAAGTGCATAATTTCCAAGAATTTACAGTTAAAATATAGTTATTAATAAAGTGCCTGAACGAAAACTACTTCTTTCGCATTGGGGGCGCGTGAATTGCAGATTTTGTCATTTGAAGGAACGTGCATACCCACTGTGGTATGTGCATTTATTCAAATGGTGAAAGATGCTGTTTAATCGCCCCAACCCTTCGGGCGGCAGCCTCTTTCCGCGCCATGCCACCTTTGAGTTCCGAGTACGTACCGTAGTTGGTATGCACTCGGAGCTCAAAGGCCCCTTGTCATCCGAAATAGGATGCCGTGCAAAATGAAGGAGCTTTCGTTAAGGCACTAAGCAAGATATTATATGTAGATTGGCAATTTCAGTCAAGAGGCAGTAATTTGAATTAAACCGAGAAATAATCAACAAGAAATGAGCAGTGTAAAGGTAAAGAGTTACTCCCTAACTTTATAATTGAAAATTTCTTGTTGAATATGACCATGAGTACATGTTATTTCATTAGGAGTGTTTATAT
>JAOZNZ010000661.1 GCA_029933535.1 bacterium
GCCGGTTTGTTCATTACGATAACATCCCCGATATCATAAGTTTTTGAGCCATCCAAATCGAGCTCTCTGATTTCCGGAGCATAACCGGAAACGAAAACATAAATCTTTATTGGGGTATGTCGTTTTGTATAGTAATTGCGAATAGGCAAGGAGAATATTCCGTTTTCTGAATGAAAAGCTTTTTTATTGTGTGTGCTCATTATGCTAACAGCAAAATTCGTTGCCGGAGTGTAAATATCTCCAATACACACTCGTCCCAGAATGCGATTTGATTCCGGTAGTATCCATTCAATGTTATCATCTCCTACGAGTACATTTGTAGTAAAACTATCCTGTCCATAATTTGTATGCAATTTGATTATTGTTCCTTTTTCGGCTTCCAGGCCGGTTATTTCAAAAAAACCAAGATGATCGCATGTCCCATACGCATGCTGCCTGTTAACGTTTACCCACATATGACCGTCAATATAGGGCGACATATCCGATTTGTAAACAAATCCCGCAAGGTCAGGCATAACTGAATTGCTTAACGTGAGAATAAATTTATATTCCTCACCGGGCTCGATAGAAATATTTTTCTTTTCCGCAACTCTTCCATCTTCAGCTTCAGCTCTCAAAGACAATTTTACATTTGAGTTACGCGACCACGTCTCCGCGCGATACCAATCATTTCCATCTGACAGGTTAACACTACGTGTCCCGCTGCTCGAACCATTTTTGTACGTAGTTTTTATTCGTAACGAGTATTTCAGCACCGGCTTTCCCTCTTTATCTTTCAGTTTTACCATCACAGCGGGTTTAAGAAACATTGTAAAATCATACACTGTAGTTTTCCCCGGTTCAATCCTCACTTTTCTATCATTATTGCGTGGCAGGAAATATTCCTTTTGTGCCCATGCATTAATTCTATATACTTGTGGCGCGGCAGCATTTGAAATTACATACATTCCATTTATATCAGATGGAATTTCACTTTGTGCTCTGTAAGCCGATCTTTCTTCCCATCGTGAATCCCGTGCTGTGAAACTGGCTTTTGATAATTTTGAATGCGTGATTTCAGGTTCTATGTTGATTCTCACACCCGAAACAGGTTCACCTTTTTCTGTGGTGATCGTTCCGGTTAGCACACCACTTTCCCTTAGCAGAAGTGTAATTGTTTCACCGGCATATCTTTGAAGTTCCCGCTTTATTTTAGCAAATCCGGGTTCATTTACTATTAATTCTGTACCGCCTCTTTCTATCATAGGAACAGAAATATTGAATTCGCCATTTTCATCTGTTACGGTTTTGATTTCTTTTCCCTTATAATACCATGACTTGCATTTAATTTCTATCCCCGCGGCCGGTTTGCCTGATTGTTCAAAAATAACAATACCGTTCACGTTTTGATATTTCAATACAGGAAAAACAAATTCTATATAATTTATTTCGTCAGAATACAAAACTACATTTGTTCTTATTAGTTGCGCTTCGCTTGTCGTAAGATATAATCTGTAATGCTCGGGCAGCAAGCTATCAATTTCAAAACACCCGTCTGCATCGGTAGCTATATTTTCATTGATGTGACCGGGATTACCATGCTTTTCGTATTGCCCGCGCGGAGTTGCCCTAAAATTTAGATTGGTTATCACCTCACCATCACTTCTCACAGCTTTCCCGCTAAATTTCACACCTGACATTAGGTTGACAGTCACAGTTTTATCTTCTTCATCATCACACGTATCAAAATAATCTGAATAAGATTCAGCGAATCCTTTAGCTTTGACCATAATCCGCAGTCTTTTTAATCCTTTTTTGATAGATGGAAAAAATATTTTGTCATCCTCGCAGATAGTTGAAACTGCCGCACTGACAAATTGATTGTCTGTGTGCTTTTCAGCCTGAATTCGCGCGGACACATCTTTCTCGTCAATTTCTTTATCCGCGATAAGATGCGCGGTAATTACAATCCCGCGATCTTCAAGATTCAGTTCAATATGTACCGGTGTTATTCCTTTTGCAAGACGATTTGTGTAGAATGAAACAATCGCGTAATTGTCTTTTGATGCTGTTACTCGAAAACTCAGCTGTTTTGCCGAAATAAGAATTTTTGCAATACCTTTCTTATCAGTTTTCGCACTCCAAAATGTCGGCTTCTTTCCCCTCTTCTCGATACTTGCCACCGCGCCACGTGATGGTGACCCGTTTTCCAGAACAGTAACAATCACCGGTCGTAAACTATCATCTTCTGTTACGGTTTCAGAGGAATAATTATTATCGGTGATTTTTTCCTTTGCTGAAGATGTTTTAACAGTTTTAACATCATTTGATTTTGAAAGAAGTTTATCATCTTCGGAATTCTCTTTTTTACCACAGG
>JAOZNZ010000662.1 GCA_029933535.1 bacterium
ACCTTTGCAGCAAAGCGCAAGTTTTTTCAGTAGACTTTATCAACTGCAAAAAATTCGTTTTGTTTGTATTAACTGACCTTTTATATCAAAAGGAGGAAAAAATGGAAATATTATTATTAGTTTTAGTCATTCTTACAATTGTTTTAATTTCTAAAGCAAAAAAAACAAATTCTAAGGTAAACGAAAATTCAAGTAAATTAAATGTAATTTTAGATTTGTTGGGCTCGGCAAAAATAAAACACAGAAAACCAAAAGAAGTTTTACCTGAAAAACAAGGAACTTCACTTGCGGCAAAAATCCCTCAAAAGGAAATTAAAATTGTTGAAAAGCCGCCTGCCCAACCAGTGCCTTCTCCGCTTGCATCACCTATAAAAGTACCAAATTATACAAAACCAGTCCCGCCAAAACCGGTTCAAACATCCGAAAGAAAAATTCCTAAAATCAAACCGGAAAAGGAATCGTTAAAAGTTTTGCCAACGTTGGATTCCGCGGTGCTTAAAGACACTATTCCGAAGAGAAATCCTATAGACGTTATGCAAACCGCTACGGAAAAGAAAGTTGCAGGTATTTTATCAAAAATCTGGAACTGGATAATTGTCGGTGAAGAATTCAGAAATAAAAATCTTTCTTTAGAATATGCTATCGCAACAACTTGGCTGCTAAGAGTCGCAATTCTCTTTATTGTAATAGGAATAGGATTTCTGCTCAAATATTCCATAGAAAATGCATGGGTAGGACCTGTTGGCCGTGTTTGCCTGAGTGTTCTGTCAGGAATAATTATGCTTGTCAGCGGTATAAAACTTCTTAAAGGAAAATATCGGATCATCGGGCAGGGCCTTCTCGGAGGCTCAATTGCTATTTTTTATTTCAGCGCGTTCGCGAGTTCAATAATGTATAACCTTATGCCGGTAAATTACGCTTTTGGCGTTATGATATTGATTACCATTGTTTCCGGCGTTCTTGCGGTAAAATTAGATTCACTACTTGTTGCGATACTTGGAACTATTGGTGGTTATCTTACACCCATAATGTTAAACTCCGGCATTAAAGAACTTCCAACGTTATTTACTTATATGCTGATTTTGGGAATAGGAGTTCTCGGTATTGCTAGATATAAGCGGTGGAAGCTGTTAAATGCGTTAAGTTTTATATTTACATATTTAGTTTTCTTTGCGGCGATGTACAAAATTTATAATGTAAACATTCATTTTAATATAACAATTCTATTCTTGACGCTTTATTTTCTGATGTTTTCAGGGATTACTGTTTTATATAATCTCGTAAATAAAGAAAAATCTACAGTTCTTGAGTTGATAGGTATGTTTACAAATGTGGCAATTTATTTTATAACAACTTATTATCTTATCTTGAATTTGTATCCGAGAGAATATGTTGCAATTGTAACATTAGGATTATCAGCTTTTTATGCTGCAGGAATGATTTGCCTCATGAAACGTAAAATTGAAGATAAAGCTTTAACGGTTTTCCTGACAGGCTTCACGGCGTTTTTCGTTACAATAACTTTTCCGCTGTTGTTATCGGATAAGTGGCTTACAAGTGCGTGGGCTATTCAGGCTTTTATTTTTCTTTGGATGAGTTCTAAACTTAAGAACAGATTTTTAAGAGGGATTTCGTATATAATTTATTTTATAACTTTGTCAAAAGTCTTTTCTGTTGATCTTAATCAAAACTTTATAGGAATTACAACTGTTAATTATACTTCAGAACTTCTTTCACGATTCCTAACTTTCGGAATGATGATTATTTCTATCGCTCTCGGATACAGAATACTTAAAAAGGAAAGTAAAACTGATTCTGAAACCAATGCCCCTGCCGCTTTTTTTATATGGACATCGTCAATTTTCGCGTTTGTGTATTTACATTTTGAATTTAGTTATTTTTGTGATGCTTTTTATAAACCATTGCTTTCACCTCTTACATCTTTAATTTGGGTAGGGTTTATTTTATTAGTGCTCCGTAAACTTGCAACGCAAAAATTCAGGTTTAAATTTACCCTAATGCTATTGTTTTTTGGATTAATAATCAAATTATTCTTTTTTGATTATTTTTTGCCGGGGAATTTCATATATAGCGGACATTATGGTGAATTATTTTATATGAGATTTTTAGATTTTGCTTTAATTACAGCTGTTATTTCTTATTCTTATTTTGTTACGGCAAAAAATAAATTCTCCCTTGCTCCTCTTTTTGCATTTACAGCGTTATCACTACTATTTCTATATTCAACTTTTGAGTTAAACACATTTTTATACAATTATTTACCTGCATTTCAATCAGGCGGAATTTCAATTTTATGGGCACTTTTTGCAATATCATTTGTTTTCAGCGGAATA
>JAOZNZ010000663.1 GCA_029933535.1 bacterium
AGACCGAAACAATAACCGTTTGATTTAAAATGCTTATCTAAATTTTTAATCGTTAGTTTGTGCTCTCCGGCTTTTAGTTCGCCGGCATCTAAAGCATATTCTCGGGATGATAAGTCCGGATGATATAAATCCAACGTTTTACCGATTTTTTTCCCGTCAATCAAAAACTCAAAATATCCGAAATGCTGTTGACGGAACATAGCCAAAACTAAAGAATATTTTCCTGATTTTTCCACATTAAAAGGAATTTCAAATGTTCCGCCCGGTTCTTTTACATTCCAATGCAAGTATCCGTGATTGGAAGCAAACGTTCCACCCCATAAATCGATAGTTCCTTTGTCAACTTTTGCTTTATCTTTTAAAGTTTCTGCTTCAACAATGTTTGTCCAACCGTAATAAAGTCGGTCATAACCTACAGGCATTTTTTCATAAGGCTTGTGTGGACCTGTCTGATACCAAAAAGCAACGGTTGACCAGTCATCCGCTCTTACACCATCGTCAATAATTTCTTTACCATCTTTGTCTTTAACCCACCACCATCCCCAGTGTTCCATTTCCAAACGAAGCGATTTTTTAAAAGAAATAGGATCGGGAAGATGCCAGCGGTAAACGGTAGTTCTGTCCTGAATTTCTGTTCCTTCGTAAACATTGATGCCGTAAAAAGGTCCATCACTTTCGCGGAAACCCCATGCATCACAAAAATAATCTTCGGTTCCTGTGCCGCGCATAGAAGGTTCTTTTTCACCGTCGATAAAAAAGAAATCATCGCCTTCGCCCATCCATCCCCGTTCATGTTGACGGCAATTCAAAACTGTACCTACATAATGTCCTGCTCCCTGAATGTCCGCGATAAGATATCGTTTACCTGCAACACACGGATATTCCTGCCTGTACATAGCATGAAAATAAGGAGTGTCTTTTGGAAGTGAAGGAAGTTTTGTCCAGTCAACATAATAATAAAAAGCTTCTACAGGTTTGTTGCCTTCGTTTGTAATAGTTATTTTCGCGGATTTTTTGAAAGGCATCGGCCAATAACAATTCCTTGCAACTCCTTCCGCGGAAACACGCACGGGATTGGAATTGAAGTTGACGCTCATTCCATGTCCAACACCAAAAAAGTCACCAAGCGGACAATTAACACTGGGCTCTTTTTCTCCATCCCAATAAATTTTCAGAACAAGCAATTTTGAAAAAGAGTATTCTTTGCTGTTAATGGTGTTCCAGATATGTTGGATCATTCCCGGACCTTTCAAATCAGCAAGCAGAAAAGTCTCACCGGATTTTATTCTCCGTGCATCGCCATTGCTGTTAGCCCAGTCTACAGCGCTGGAAGAAGCACGCATACCGCGTCCCGGTTTTAAAGTAGTTAATCCGTAAGGATCAGAAGATTTTGGTATTGCGAGAGCGAATGTGCAGAGAATTATGCATAGCAGACATAGTTGTTTGTAGATTTTAAACATAATTATATCCTTGTTTTTGTTAGTTGGTACTTTAGTGCCTAACCGAAAATCCCATAATTCGCATTTTTTGGTAAGACACTATGTTAATTTATTATAACGAAAAAAATTTAAATACTCAATAGCTTTTCGAGCAGCTCCTAAATAGATGCAGCTTTCCTGCGTAGAGACGCACGGACGTGCGTCTTGGGAAAGCCGATTTCTCGAGACATTTTATAAATCATTAAAATTAAATCTGTTTTTCTTTGATTTACAAGAATATGCTCTACATTAGACGCACGACCGTGCGTCTCTACATCATGGTTTTAACTAAACACCTTTTCGGGCGGATTTGTTTGGTTTACTGTTCTTGAAAAGGTAAGACGCGCTCTTGACCCGCGTATGCTGAGTTCCCCGCGCGTCATTCCAAACAAGTGCTGATAATCAAATATTAATTTTACATACGATTTCAAGCCAAATAGTTATAATTTAGGTTCACTATCATCCCATAGACCTTAAAATAACAATTAAAACATCGATAAACACTATGCTTTATATTCGATTTTCCAGAAAGCAATATTTGATTTTTAATTGTTTTGTTGGTATTTCCTTTGCGAGCTTAGCGCTTTAGCGAGACAAATTATTTTCTTGAAAGGTTGAAAATTCGCTATGGCAAAATATACAGGATTTAAATTTAATAAAAAAAATATATATAAATATAAAGAAACTCTCGCAAAGAAAAAAATACGAATTGTATTAATTTAAAATCTATGGGATGATAGTGATTTAGGTTTATGTTTTTTAGTTAAATATGCCGCACTGAGAAGTGCGGCTTACTTATCGAAACCGCTCAAATGTTAAAGGCACTTGACAATATGTAAAGTATATGTTACAATATGTGCGATGAAAGTTACAA
>JAOZNZ010000664.1 GCA_029933535.1 bacterium
CAAGAAATAATTATGATGCGAAAGCTAAAGATAATATAATTTATAAAAAAGGCGAAGATTATCTTATCGATTGTAAAAACGGGGCTATCAAACGTACTGAAAAATCAAGAATTCCGGATTATTCAAAGCATTCACTTTTTGGAGTCAAAAACTTTGACTATACGAAAGTTAAAAATTATTCTAATCAGCCGTTTTTCATTTGGGTAGACTATAAAACTGAAAACAATGCTGATATCTCAATACCTGTCCTTTATCAAAAAAATATTAAAAAAACTCTGGATATACTTAATAAAAATAAACCCCTTAAAATTATCGTATTCGGAGATAGCATATCAACCGGCGGTGAAGTTACTGAACCTCGTTTCGCATTTTACGAACGATTTAAGAAAAGTCTTCAGGAAAAATATCCAAAATCTAAAATAACTATGGAAAACGGATCGACTGGTGGCGACACGACACGACATGGACTTGAACGTCTTAACGATAAAGTTCTAACCCGTAAACCGGATTTAGTTATCGTCGGTTTTGGAATGAACGACCATAATATTAATTTCGTTGCGCCAAAAGAATTTCATAAAAACTTAAAATCAATTGTTAAGCAGATAAAAAACAAAACCGGTGCCGATGTCTTGCTCTACTCTACTTTCCCGCCTAATCCGGAATGGAATGCCAGTTCGCATAATATGAAAGCTTATGCAGAAGCAACAAAAAAAGTTGCTAAAGAGACCAAAAGCGCTTATGCTGATGTTTATTCAATTTGGAAAAACGCTTTAAAACGAAAAGACCCTCCAAGCTTACTTAATAATAACATCAACCATCCAAACAATTTTGGTCATTGGATGTACAGTCAGGCATTTATTATTGAATGATTTAACGATTGAAACGATTGAATGATTGGAGAATTGTTTCAATATTATTTTGTTTTGTATATTAAATTAATCATTCTGCTGTTAATTATTCTGCAAACGTCTTTTTCTGCAAAATGATTTACAGCAAAATGATTAAAAAAGAAAACTTTATTGTTTTAATAAAAAAAGATTATAAACAAAATCATGAACGTGAGTACAGTATTACTTCGTTAGGCGAGAGAAAAATATATATTTGTTAAACGATTTTCTGTAATTTAAGGTATTCTGCAGGCGTTATTTCCATTACCTGTTTGAACTTCCTCGTGAAATAACTGCTGTTGTCAAATCCGCTGTTCATCGCCGCGTCAATTACTTTGATTTCATTATTTTCGCTCATCATTTTTGCAGCCTCCTCAACTCTTAATCGGATAAGATAATCTATAGGAGAACAGCCGGTAACTCTTTTAAACGCTCTTCGAAAAGTTGGTACAGTTAAATTAATTTTGTCAGCCAGGTCATTCAAAGTTATTTTTTCAGCGAAAGATTTTTCCATGAAATTTATTACTTCACTGATTCTTAACAATTCTTTTGAACGCGGGATATCTGTTTCACTATAATAACTACACAAACTTATTACCACAAGTTTAAAAACATATTCAGTTGCTATTTTGTATCCGGGCATTTTATCCAACTGTATTTTTTTCATTAGTTTTATAATTGGCATTAATTCATTAAGCTGATTAGAATTCAAATGTAGTTTTGCTTTAAAGTTATTCATTTTCCGAAACATCGGTTCATAAACAAATAACGCTTGAAAACCCGGAATATCAATTAACTCATTTATTACATTTTTAAAAAAATCCCGTTTATATACAATATCTATTAACTTAAAATTTGACAACTTTTTTAATCCGTGCGCTTCTTCGCCTTTTATGACAAAAATATCACCACGCATTAACGGGTAACGTTCATTGTCAATTACGTGAAGACAACTCCCACTAAGCACAATAGTGATTTCGTCAAAAGTTGAATGAGTGTGAACAGGAATATTTCGTGGCAGTGAAAACGATTCCATCATTTCACAGTTTCCGATTTCAAATGAATATGTTAAATCCTGATGTTTTTTTGAGCACATTATGTTAGACATTGTTATAATTGTTATTGAATCTATATCTTTTATATATTATACTATTATCACGATGAAAAAACAAAAATAATTAACCTAATTGATCTAATTAATCTAATTGACCTAAAAAATGAACAATAAACAAGAAATAGAAATGAACAAAAGTTGAATGTCTTCTTTAGGATTTGGACATTGGATTAGTGGATTGGTGGATTAATTCCCCCTTTCCTAAAGGGGGTGAAGGGGGATTTTAATTTGGATTGGTGCTTTTGTCCATTTTGTCCATTTTGTCCATTTGACCTTGAGACCTTTAGACCTCAGGCACGCAAAGCGTGCAACCTTGTAACCTTTAACGCCAGGCTAAAAGCCTGGGC
>JAOZNZ010000665.1 GCA_029933535.1 bacterium
AACCGGAATATTTTGCAAAAACAGCATTTTGGCTTTGCGCGTCAAGTTTCATATAGCTGTTATCAGAAACCGAAATAATCGCAAGTCCCCTCTCAGCAACATAAGTTTTCCAGTAACTATCCCAACTTGAATTCTTCGTAATAGTAACAATCCCGGTCGAACCGGCATGTCGGCCAATATAAAAATCCCGGCATTGATCGAGTCGAGAATTATTAGTAATCGTAAGCGAAGCACAACCGTAACTTCCTACAACAAGATTTGTCGGCTGCCATTCGCCTGTTTCGGAAACAATCACATCCACAACCGAACCTTGCCCACCTGCAACAGTAGCATTACCGCACATCCGCGTATAATCAGTAATTGTTAAAGACGCGCGACTGTTTTCTCCTGTTGCAAGCAAAACATCTGCATAAGCATCCGGCAAATAAAATCCGTCAAGAATAAGATGGGGATTATTATCGTGCGAGATGCCGTTCAAAACTAATGGAAATGAACCCCATTCAAAATTCGCTCCGCCATCAGCATCAATAATCAATTCTCCGTCATAAAAGTTTAAAGTTGCGGCATCGGTTTTAATAAAATTCTCACAAATAAGTTTTCCGCCATCTAAAGTAAGAATCCCGCTATCCTGAAACCAAATTGCAGCGCCGGAAGAATTGCTGGAAATAAGGGTTTGATTTTCTGAAATAGTTCTCGATTGTAAAGGCGAGCCGGTTTCTATGTAAAGATCATCAGTCAACCATAACATCCCTGAATTCCATTCCAAAATTCCGGTATCTAAAACTAAATTATTTGCTTTGAAAGTTACATCGGATGAGTCAAGAACTATCTTACCGCTATTTGTCGCAGTCGCGGTTCCACCGACATCAAACAGTCCGAGATTAGCACGCAGTTGCGCGCCGGAATCAGAAACAATTGCGTCTCCGCTTACAGTAAGTTTTCTATCAGTGTGATTAACTATAACAAATCCGGAACCGGAAACATCAAGGGAAGCGCATTCACCATCCACACTCAAAACAACAGCCTGCCCGGCGTTAACAATTGCATCGTCACTGCTTGTCGGTGCTCCTGTTGGCGACCATTTCGCGTTGTTATTCCAAACATCTGCGCTACCGTCCCAGGTTTTAGTAACGGCGAAAGAATTTAGTGATAAAAGAATTGCTGTAGATATAATTACGAAGCAATTGCATGATTGTTTTATTGAGTATTTCATTTTTATTTCCTCCTATTAAAATTTACATAAAATATAATATTTCGATAGTTAGTTGTTTTAATTATACCAAATCCGCGTATGAATATGTATTACCATAATTTAGACGTTGACTTTAAAACCTATTTACTTTTTTTTCGTTTATTGTTATAATATGCAATAAATTTAGATACTCAGCTTAATTAATAGGGATAGTCTCTATTGATTTAAGTGTAATTATAAATATATCATATAGTATGACTGAAAGTATTTTACAATCATTGGTTTTCCGAATTTTCCTCAATGGACTCATTGTGGTATATTTAATTTGCGCATTGACACTATTCGTTTATTCAGCCAATTGTTACATAATGATCTTCCTTTTTAAAAGGCGCGTTAAACAAGAAATGGATAAAAATATTAACTTCTTGAAAAAATTCGCCGGGAAAGCCGATAATATCAATTGGCCGATTGTAACTACTCAGTTACCGATATTTAACGAAAAAAACGTTGTAGAAAGATTGATCGATAATGTCGTTAAACTGGATTATCCGATCGGCAGACATGAAATCCAGATACTCGATGATTCAACTGATGAAACTACTCCGCTTGTCGCCGGAATTGTAAAAGAATATCAGGCTAAAGGTATTAATATCAAGCATATAAGACGTGATGACAGATCAGGTTTTAAAGCAGGTGCCCTTCAATATGGAATGAATATCTGTGAGGGCAGCTTACTTGCAATTTTCGATGCTGACTTTTTACCTGATTCAGATTTTTTACGCAAAACTGTTCCGTTTTTAATCGAAGGACCGGAATATGCAGCTTCCCAGGCTCGCTGGGGCCATCTGAATGCTGACCATTCATGGCTTACAACCGCTCAGGCGATCGGTCTTGATGCTCATTTCGCCGTTGAACAAAGCGCGCGGGCATGGAATGATCTTTATATGAATTTTAACGGAACTGCAGGTGTATGGAGAAAAACAGCCATCATTGATGCTGGCGGATGGCAGGCCGATACACTTACCGAAGATATGGACCTATCTTATCGCGCACAACTTGCAGGTTGGAAAATGAAATTCGTTTTTGACGTTGCTGCACCTGCAGAATTACCGACAGCGGTAACCGCGTTCAAATCACAGCAATTCCGCTGGGCGA
>JAOZNZ010000666.1 GCA_029933535.1 bacterium
TAAACGATGCCGCCATTATTGCAAGCACAACAAGAATTGCCAGAACCGCCACTAACGCGATACCGGAATCAAAATGTTTTTTTGTATGATTATTTTTTTTCATTTTCATTTATAATATTATATCATAAAAATAATCCAAAATCAACTTGCAGCAAATATTTGTGTTAAATTTGAAAAACGTGTTATTAACAAAAAGCTTGCAACAAAGTCTTATATAAATATTGCCTGAAAGGCAAATTCAACGTAGCCCACGGCACCGCCGTGGGGAAAAGGAAGAACAAAATAACAACAACGCTGAAAGTGTTGCTCAATAATTGAACAAGCCTTACAAACTTGAATCTTTCTAACCCTAATTAGGGGCTGCTCGAAAAGGGGCTTAGCCGCAAAGCGGCGTAAACAATTTGCCTCGCATTTAAATGCGAGGAATACGATTAATTAATGTTCACTGTACTATATAAAAAAAAGTGGTGGCCCAACTAACTAAGCCACCACTCATCTCATCATCTATCCATTCTTCCTATTTTTTCCAGAAAAATGCTAAACCAAAAATAGTAAGTAATACAAAAATCGACGGTTCGGGTATATATTCATAGCAACCCATATCAACAGTTCCTTCTTCAATTCTTGGATTGCCGTCCAAATCAATAGTTGATGTTACTTCCCCGTTTGTGCCGGCATTAATACATGGCGAAGTCATCAGCAATCTCCAGTCATCATCTTCGATACTAACAAACTCCGGATTGTTTGAAATGTTCCCATCACCTCCCAAACCACCTATCGGACCGGTAGAACAGTTAAAAGGAGAAGTGCCATTTGGTCCTTTCGCCCAGTTTGGATTGGCAGTAAAAGCAAAGTTTGTGAAAATAATACTATTGACAATTTTACCAAAAAAGTTGCTTATAGAATTTGCCATATTAATTCCACCACCATGTCCAATTGTGCTATTACCAACAATTGTGCAATTGTATACCTCGCCGCCATTAACAGCCGCATCATTAACATTATCGAAAAATATACCGCCGCCATGAGACATGGATTGGTTTTTATAAATAAGCGAATCGTATACTTTACCGGCACGGTATAAATAGATTCCACCACCACTGTGGTTTTGTGATTCGTTACCGTGAATTTTAGCTCTGTGAACTTCTCCGCCAAATTCAATGTTAACTCCGCCGCCCCAAACTACTGCGGAATTACTGGCAACTGTACAACCGAACATTTTGGCAACTTCCTGTCCCGGAGAACTAACGAGATAAATACCACCGCCTTTTTGCCCACTGATATTTCCGGAAATAGTAGAATTATAAATATTGCCGCCTTCGCCGCCAACAGAGTAAAACATGATGCCGCCGCCATTGTCATTAGCTTCGTTTTCATTAATTATAGAGTCATAAATAATACCTCCCTGTGAAAAAATACCGCCGGCACGGGCATCCGAATAATTATTATAAATTTTACAGTCAGCAACCGTACCCCATTGCAAATTAATTCCACCGCCATATCCATTTGCAGAATTTCCAACAATAACACAGTTAGTGATAAGACCTTCTGATCTAATGCGCGCGCCGCCACCGCCTTTCTCGCGGTTAGCATCGCCGGTAGTTAATGTATAGCCGTTAGTTATTGTAAATCCGGAAATCGTAGCGCCGGAGTTCCAGGGAAAACAGATGCAACGAACTGCACCAGGTCCATTTTCACCGGTGCCGGCATCAGGAGCGCCTACAATAAAAGTAGAATCAGGTCCATCAACGCTACGAATTTCAATCGCTTTACTACACAAAACGCGATTTGTAATCGCACTAACACCATCTTCTCCAGGAGCTCCGCCGGTATTGTAAACACCGTTCGACACAAGAATTAAAGTGTCATCTGCAGCAAAGTCAACAGCGTCCTGGATTACTGTAAAATAATTACTACCGTTTGATGTGCCGAATTTGCCTACATAAATTGTATTAGTACCTGGTGGTGGCGGCGGTGGTGGTGGTGGAATCGAACCATCTATTCCAATAATATCAATTTCACCAATTGCCGAACCGCCGCTTGAACCTGCCAATTTATGGACATAGTCAACCCAAGTAGTATCCATAACCCCGCGGAAAATTATTTTTAATGAAATAATATTTTCAGCAAGGAATTTATTTGTATCGCTGTTGTATAATTTTGCAACACAATGTTTATTGGAATAAGGCCCAACAGAATCTCCCCAATCTCCAAAACTTACAGCACCGATATAGTCATAAGTATTACCATCAGCAGAAGAATAAACTTCGCCGTAAGTAAACAGCCGAGCATCACCGGCACGGCTGAAAACATGAACAGCTTTAATTGTTTTTGTTGTAGTTA
>JAOZNZ010000103.1 GCA_029933535.1 bacterium
CATCAATCAAACTACCATGAATCCTGTAGAATTTATAATGGAAAAGCGTGACAATAAATCACATTCTAAAGAAGATATGCATTCGTTTTTTACCGCTTACACAAATGATGAAATCCCGGACTATCAAGTTGCAGCATGGCTAATGGCAGCTTATCTCAACGATTTAAACACCGATGAAAAAATTTGCCTGACAGAAGCTGTTATCAACAGCGGTGATAGATTTAACCTAAGCCACATAAATAAACCAAAAGTCGATAAGCATTCAACAGGCGGCGTTGGCGATAAAACAAGCATCGTCCTTTTACCTTTACTCGCATCCCTCGATGTTTGTGTTCCGATGATGAGTGGCAGAGGACTTGGCCACACCGGAGGAACGCTTGACAAACTTGAATCCATTCCCGGAATGACCGTTCAACTTCCAAAAGAAGAATACATTAAAATAATGGAAGACCATGGTGCGGTTTTCATGGCGCAAACGTCTGCTATCACTCCCCTCGACAAAAAGCTTTACTCGCTGCGTGATGTTACCACAACGGTCGAGTCCATCCCGTTAATCACAGCGAGTATTATTGGTAAAAAAATGACGGAAGATTTGGATGCACTTATTCTTGATGTAAAATTCGGCAATGGCGCATTTATGAAAACTTTTGACGCCGCGCGTGAACTTGCGCAAAGCCTGGTTGATACTTCTAAAGGTCTCGGAGTAAAAGCCACCGCGCTGATAACCGATATGAACGAACCTCTTGGCGAATATGTGGGCAACTCTGTAGAAATTATAGAATCAATAAATATGCTTCAGGGTCAAAATGTTGAATCGAGATTTTATGATGTTACAATGGCGCTTGCGAAACGAATGTGTCATTCAGCATTTCCCAAAGCAGAAAAAAACTGGCGGAAAATTCTTGAAGAAAAACTTTCAAACGGTTCTGCTTATGAAAAATTCTTGAAAATTATTAACGCTCAGGGAGTAAAAACTGAAACCGTTGATGATTTGCGTGATTCCCTTCCAATTGCCGAAAAACGTGTGCAAATTCAAGCCGATCAAAGCGGATTTATTTCCGCTATCGATTCTTACAGAATCGGGCGGCTAATGGTTGAATTAAAAGCCGGAAGAATGAAGATAACTGACACAATTGATTTTGGTATTGGCCTTCAGATTTTCAAGCACATTGGTGATGAAATTAAAGCAGATGAAGTTATTGCCGAACTTATTGTTCATTCTGAGTTAAAAACAGATGCTTTCGCACGTTGCTTCACAATTCAAGATCAACCGGTGGAAAAAACTGAAGTAATAAGAGAAGTGATTAGAAGATGAACATAACCAACGAACGAAAATTAGCTTCTTACATCAAAAAATTAGGCGAAAACGCTTCGGCTGATGCTTTTCAGGAACTCTCTGATTTTTGTCGTTCAGAATCACCATTGTTAAGGAGATTGGCTGCTTCAGCTATTGGTAAATTGGCGGGGATTATTGACTCCACAGCATCAGTTGACTTGTTACGCCCATTACTATCCGATACACATCCACAAGTTAGGCAATACAGCGCAAAAGCACTTAGCGCGTTTGGTATTGCTGCAACTTGCGTACTTGAAGATTTGAGGGATATTTATAAAAATCCTGATGAGAAAGATTATGTCAAACGTTGTGTAGTTGCTTCAGGTAAACTTATTAATGAGGCAGTAGAAATTGCTGAACAAAAGAAAAGGTATAAATGCTCCCGCTGTTCAGTAATTGTAAATAGTGATGAATATGCAAGAAGCCAAAAAACTTTCTAAATACAAAAAAGAAAAAAGCCCCGTAAACGCTTTGTTTACAGGGCTTAAAAGATGGTGCCGAGAGACAGAATTGAACTGTCGACACGCGGATTTTCAGTCCGCTGCTCTACCAACTGAGCTATCTCGGCGACCAAAATTGATTTTAAACATTTTTAGCGTAGTAATTATACAAATTCCGCATTTAAAAGTCAATAAGTAAAAATATTAAACAATATTATCAAAAGAATTTCGTCATAATAAATATCCATAAAATATGTTGTATAATAACTTTATCCGGAGAATCGTTATGAAAACTTTAATATTATTATTTTTAACCATCTTTTCATTCAACATTTTTGCCGATACAGAAATTGAACTTGCTACCGGCTCAAGATTTAAAGGTGAAATCAAAAAAATAACTTCACGGTATGTCATTGTAGAAACAAAAATAGGAGAATTGAAATTAACAAAACAAATGCTTTCTCCAGCATGCCGTTCGTCACTAAAAACTTTCGTAAAACAAGACGAATCAAAAGAAAAAATTGATGCAAATATAAAAGTAAGTTATAAGCAAAAAACTTTATCAAAAGAAAAAGAATCATTCAGGCGCGGCGCTAAACGAGTTTTTAAACAAAAAGCCGGAATACTGACAATAAAACTTGACGCGTTACCGGGGGGGAAAAGTTATTCAGGTAAAATAGAATACGTTTTCACTGCCGAAAACCGCGGGAAGAAAAGAGGAAAAGTATATATTTTAGATCATGGCATTAAAACATTTGAAATTGAGGCTAATCAAAGAAATCCTGAAGTGATTATTCAATCAAAACCTGTTTCTCATGTTGAAGCAAGTCATACAGGCGATAAACTCAGGGAAAGCGGTGTCGAATTGAAAGGTTATCGCGTAAAAGTGTACCTCGAAGGTTCCCTGATATATGAAGAGGAAAAATAAGGTTTCTATTTATTATTAATCATTTATCATTTATTATTTATTAACCTACTTTTGACACCAGCCTATGGCGGGAACCTTATTAAATAATCCCAACTAAGTCACAGCCATGTTGATCATGATAAAATAAAGATGGTTTTCGAGCTTTGTATCAATTAATAAATGATAAATGATTAATAATAAATAGTATATCATCCTTCCAATTCCGGGAGGAATTTTCGCGCCTGATCAATGTCTTTGTCTCCCCTGCCGGAGATATTAATAATTACAACTTTATCTTTTCCCCACGATGCTCCGTTTTTAATTACTTCAGCAACTGCGTGAGCACTTTCGAGCGCGGGAATTATTCCTTCAAGTTGACTCAACAATTTAAAAGCATGAAGTGTTTCATCATCTGTAGCATAAGTATATTCAACATCTTTATTGTCGTAAAACAATGAATGCTGCGGACCAACGCCTGCGTAATCAAGTCCGGCGGAAACGGAATGTGTCAGATTTATCTGTCCGGCATCATCCTGCAACAGGTAACTTTTTGCGCCCTGAAAAACGCCGATTTTTCCTGTTGCGAATCTTGCAGCGTGTTTTCCGGTTTCTATTCCGAGGCCACCTGCTTCAACACCGATTTTTCTTATTTCTTTGTTATCCATAAAGTCATAAAACAACCCGATAGAGTTAGATCCTCCGCCAACACAAGCGACAAGAATATCCGGCAGTTTGCCTTCTTTTTCAATAATCTGTTTTTTTGCTTCGCGACCGATTACGCGTTGAAATTCACGAACTAAAACGGGATAAGGATGCGGACCGCCAACAGTTCCAAGAATGTAATGAGTATTGCGAACATTTGTAACCCAGTCTCTCAACGCCTCACTCATTGCATCTTTTAGAGTTTTAGAACCTGAAGTGACAGGTATTACCTTCGCTCCAAGAAGCCTCATACGGAAAACATTTATCGCCTGACGAGACATATCTTCTTCGCCCATGTATACCACGCACTCCAAACCTGCAAGCGCCGCAACAGTAGCGGTTGCAACGCCGTGTTGTCCGGCGCCCGTTTCAGCAATTATTCTTTTTTTGCCCATTTTTTTTGCGAGAAGAATCTGACCGACCGTGTTATTAATTTTATGCGCGCCGGTATGAGCCAGGTCTTCGCGCTTCAGATAAATTTTCGGACCGTTGATATGTTCGGTTAAACGTTCAGCAAAATAAAGTGCGGTTGGTCTGCCGACATAATCGATGTAATATTTATTAAGTTCTTTTTGAAATTCGGGAGTATGGAAGTAACGATTAAAAACATCTTCCACTTCATTAAGAGCGACCATAAGAGTTTCGGGTACAAATTGTCCACCGAACTGTCCGAAGTGACCGTTTTCGAGTTCGTGTTTTGAATTATTCATAGATATAAATTAAAATTAATAAAGATATAATTAGTTTAAATATTTTGTTGTGAAAATGCGAGAAGCATAAGGCCAAACCATATTAACGGTGAAATAATCCAGAAAAATGTTTTACCTTTATTACCTCTGTAACCCGTTAAAAGATATATAAACAGCACTATAGGTACAAATAAGGATAATATACCCCATAATATACTGTTTTTAAACGCATCTATCAGAACAATAATATTGCATACCGCAGACACTATAACAAGTGTAAAAAATACAAAAAATAAAAAATAATTTGAAATTCTCACCGCTTTAGAACCATTGCTGTCCGGGAGAAAACTAAAATTTTTATTCAGCTTCCCTAATTCTCTCTGCAATTGAGGTACTACAGTATGATGTACTTCTTCAATCACGCCAAGTGTTTTTTTAACAGTTTCCATGTTTTTAGACGCTTCAGCAATACTTCGCTCTATCTTGTTCAGGTCTTTAAACCACAAACCGGGTTCAACACGAAGTATTCTATTTGTTGAAACTCCATACTCACCTTTCTTATCTTTAGATGTTATGGTCATTATAGCGCCATCCGCAGTTGCAAATCCTTCATCAATATCTCCGTTATCGAAGTATATTAAATCCGCAAATGAAAGATTAGCGATTAAAAATAAAAGAGCTCCGGAAATTATTGCTGTTATTTTCATAATTTTAATTATAAATTAGATTTAAAAAATAGACAAATTGAATTCATCCCACAATTATTACAATCAGGCTTGCGTGCATTGCAAATTTTTCTTCCATGAGTAATCAATCTATGACTAAAATCCGTCCAATCAGATTGAGGAATAATTTTCATTAAATCACGTTCAATTTTAACGGGATCAGTTTCTTTGGTTAAGCCAATTCTTCCGCTCAGTCTTTTTACGTGAGTATCAACCGCGATGCCGTCATTTTTACCGTAAGCCGTGCCAAGAATAATGTTAGCTGTTTTTCTCGCTACACCGGGAAGAGAAACCAGGTTTTCCATTGTATCCGGAACGATTCCATTAAAATCTTCAGATATTTTTTTTGCCGCATTGATAATATTTTTCGCTTTATTTCTATAAAATCCTGTTGAATGGATTTCATTCATGAATTCTTCGGAATCAGCATTTGCGAAATCAGCAGCGGTTTTGTATTTTTTGAAAAGCACAGGAGTTACTTTATTTACACGCTCATCAGTGCACTGCGCCGAGAGAATCGTCGCTACGAGCAGTTCAAGAGGATTAGAAAAATCCAGAGCGCAATGAACATGCGGAAAAGTTTTTTTCAAGAATTCGTTTACTTTTTCAGCTTTCTTAATCATAAATAAGGATTATTTTGTGTCAGGTGATTCTGAACATAATCGGCAATGCTGTCTTTCAGGGGCATGAACTCATAATTGCATCCCACGCGTCTTAATTTTGTCAAATCAGCTTCAGTAAAGTACTGATATTTATCTTTTAATTCATCCGGCATATCAACATATTTGATTTCGCCTTTAACATTAAGGGCATCAAAAATAGCGTTTGCCAAGTCATTCCACGATTGTGCTTTTCCTGTGCCAATGTTGTAAATTCCCCCAATATCAGGATGCTCCAAAAAGTACGCCATAACATTCAACACATCTTTAACATATACAAAATCTCTCGTCTGACCACCAGCGGAATATTCAGAATTATAAGATTTAAACAGACGGATTCTATGCTTGTCGCGTGCGTCAGGAAAAGCTTTATGAACGAGGCTTCGCATGCTGTCTTTATGGTATTCGTTAGGTCCGAAAACGTTAAAGAATTTGAACCCTGTAAGTTTATCCTGCAATTCATTTTTCAAAGTCCATAGATCAAAAAGATGTTTTGAATAGCCGTACATATTTAACGGCCTGTAATTTGGAGTCGTTTCATCTTCATCGGAAAAACCAAGTTCTCCATCTCCATACGTTGCCGCACTGCTTGCAAAGTAGAATTTAATATTTTTCACGAGACAATATTCAGCAAGAAGTTTTGTATATTGATAATTATTTTCCATCAAATAATTAGTATCGGTTTCAGTGGTAGCGCTGCAAGCGCCGATATGAACGATAGTTTTGATAGTATCGTCAAAACATCCATCTCCACATAGATTAATAAAGGATTCTTTATCAAGGTAGTCATTGAATTTTTTACCGATCAGGTTTTTCCATTTATCATTTTCGCGAAGGTGATCGACGACTAAAATATCATCAATACCCATCTGATTTAATTTCCAGATAAAACAACTGCCAATAAAACCTGCTCCACCTGTAACAACGATCATAATTCCTCCTTATTAAAATATAATGCGATTAGGTAATGAATTAACGTAGTTAAAAAATAAGAAATAACCATAGAAAAAAGTAAAGCCCTTTTCGATATGAATTGCATGCCGGAAGTGACAACTCCATAACGCCAGCAAGCAAGTAAACCAAGAAAGAAAATAAAAGAAAATATCGCAAAGTTAACAGTCGGAATTTTTGCTTTTTTTACAATTTTATTTCTACTGTAAAAACCACTCGCTAATGCAGTCAAAAAATACGTTACAGCCGAAAAAATTCCGGATATCCAGTATCTCCGAGATGCCCATTGAGGAGCTGAAGCATCAAAAAGCGGACTGTGAATCATAATTATTCTTAAAACCGGCAGCGCGCAGGCAAGAATAACAAAATCCATTAAAGCGGCAAATAATAAAATTAAATTTTTCATTTTTTTACAAATTCAAGTGTGAGCATTTCATTACTGGAAACAGTGAATTCACAAGGAAGTTTTTTTAGCTTTGTCTCTTTGCCGGTTGACCAGTCAATAACGTGGGAATAAAGTTCCATATCCCATTCGGTTTCAATCCCTGCCATTGCAGGAACATTCGTAAGATTAACCATAACAAACAAATCACTTTCTTTACCTTTCAGCCATCTGCAATGAACTGCGCTGGCATTTGTTTTGATTTTCTGTTTTACACCAGCGTAAGGCAGGGACGCGCAAACCAAATCCGCCGCACGCGGGTCTTCTGTATCGAGGTAACATATTGAAGGATTTGTACCAATAAGTCTTGCTTTTCCTTCACCGAAATTGTTATCTACAACAGCTACTTCGCTTGTCAGATAATTCCCAATCGGAGTTCCGGTAGTAGGCTGAAGAAACGACTGCATATTCGCGCAGGGATAATGTTTATTTTTCCCTGAAATAACCGGTGCTGTTTTTGTGTCGGTAATCATTTCGGCAACATCATTTTCCACACAGCCGAACACTTCTTTTAGAATACCGGGAGGAATGTTCGCGTTTCTAAAACCGGAAAAATCAAACTTGCCGGGACATGCTTCCGATACAAGCGTTCCGCCTGATTTTACATAATCAGCCAGGCATTGAATATCATTTTCACTCAACAAAAGCGGCCACGGCATATAAACGACTTTGTATGTGTCAAGTTGATCGATTCTAACAAAATCAACGAGAATATTTTTATCAAAAAAGGCTTTATAAGCCCCTTTAACGGCGCTTTCGTAAAACTTCGCGGAACCGTTTTCAGTTACATAATTAAAATTCGCGGATTCCGGCAGTATAAGTATCGCGACATCCGCTTCAGCAACTGTAAAAGAATTTATATGCTGATGTTCTTTTATCAATTTCGATAAACGTTCAACCGCATCTGTCCGTTCGTTTAAATCGCCTGTTAGGGTTGTCAGGCCATATCCTTCGGCTTCGTGTCCTGAAGTTTGCGGCCGCCACGAACGATAAAAAATATTTTTTACATTCCCGGCTAAAGTAGCCCAATTATTCAACTGTACAAAACCGGCGGAATGACCGGATTCTTTCTGCATTGATCGGCCGGCAAACGGACCTATACGAAGTTGGCTCAACCTGTAAGGTTTTCCTCTTGCTGCACTTCTCGCAAAGTCGGCGCCAAAGAATAAAAGGTACGCGTATTTTTTCCCTTCAACGACCTGCGCATTAGTAAATCCCCATTCATCAAGCATTTCAGCGCAAGCATGATCATCGCAGGCAAGTTGCGGCTGCAGCGCGTCATCGAGGCCAATATGCGCGGTAAGTTTTCCATCAAAGCCTGCATTTCGTAATATTTCGACTCTCCATTTCAGCATTGATTTTTGCCGCCAATAAATAAATCTGCACCAATCAAGTTCATTAGGAAAAGTACCGAAGAATCGTGGTGGTTTAAGCTGTTTCCAATCAGTGAATTTTCTTTTCCACGCTTTGTTTAAACTCTGAATATCATGATTGTGTTTTTGTTTCAGCCACTCAACAAAAGCCGCACTGGTTGCTTTGCAGTAACAAAATCTTTCTATATTCACAGGCTTGTGAAACGCCGGCGGAAAAGAAATTCCTGACCAGACTTCAATAGTAGAAACAGCGTTTTGTGATTCAGCAAATTCGCCAAGTCGTTTTATGAATTCAGAAGCTAATTCTTTGGCTCCTTCATTATCAAAACACATTCCGGGCCATCCACCGTACTGATATCGCGTTCTCGCATAAGGAATTAACGGCTGGTTTTTTTGATTGATATAAAGCCATTCCTGATGCTCTGATGATACCCATTCCGGCGCACTTTCAATTACCATTCCAATTTGCACTTCAAGACCGGCTTCATCCGCTGCATCAATAAACTCCTTTAATTCAGAAAAGTCAAACTCACCCGGAGCGATATGAATCCAGCTCCAGGCAGCAGTTGCGTGAACGCAAGTGATACCTGTTTCGCGCATACGCGCAAAATCGGTTTTCCAGTTTTCTTTTCCAGAAGAACCGGGTACATAATAATGCGCGCCAAGCACAAATTTATTATTATTTCCAGAAAGCATTAGGATAATTTTTTAATATTTGAGAATCTTTAGTAATTAATGTGTCATTACCAACTGCCGCTGCACCAACTATCATTCTATCAAACGGATCTCTAGTCCATGTTTGCAATAAAGAAAGATTAACTACATCCTCAAATGAAACATTTGATATTTTAAGATTAATTGATGCTTTCAATGAATTAACAATAAGTAATGCATCAGTATTTATTCTATCTATTTCACA
>JAOZNZ010000667.1 GCA_029933535.1 bacterium
CGATTAACGACAACGATAATATTTTTGTTTCCGGACATACATGGAACGAGTTTGACGGACAAACTAATGCGGGATGGATAGATATTTTTCTTTCAAAATTTAATACAACCGGCGATAGAGAATGGTCGGAAATCTGGGGCTCGGATACTGTTGATTATTATGGGGTCGTTGCTGTTGACAACAACGACAACGTTTATGTTGCCGGAGATACCTATGGCGGGTTTGACGGTCAGATAAATCCGGGAAACCGAAGCGCTTTTTTAACCAGGTTTGATTTAATACCGGAACCGGGTTTTATATTTTGGATTTTGAATTTTGGATTTTTGATTTATTGTAGAAGCGCACGGACGTGCGTCTAAACCGGGAAATCCCCGGGTTCCAAAACCATGACGATAAAAACATATAAAATTAAAACTAAACTTTACTTTAACTTGTTCGCCTTATACAAAGACGCACGGCCGTGCGTCTCTACAAGAGAATAATCATAACTAAATAATTATGAAATTAACAAAACTGATTACCGATTACGTACTACGGATCACGAGTCAATTACTGCCTACTGCCTACTGTTTACTGCTTACTCTTCTTCTGTTTTCCACAACAAATTTAATGGCCGGAATAATTTTTGACGAAAAATTTGAGTCCTGGCCGCCGGCAGATTGGCAAATTGTCAATAACGGTGGTTCTTATATTTGGACAAATTATTATTCTATTCATACTGAACCCCAACACACCGGCGGTGATGGAGATTGCGCAAATGCGGATTCAAAAACCCCCGGTGGATCTATTGACAGCTCGCTTATAACTCCGCCTATTGATATGTCTGACGTTAAGTATGGTGTCCTTTATTTTGATACTTCATATTATGCCTACCCCGGCGCTAATTTCGCAAAAGTTGACATCAGCACAAACAGCGGTAGCGAATGGATTAATCTTCTTCACTGGCAAAATGAATCTTACGATCCTCACGGTCCGGGAACAAATGTTGCGATTAATATTTCTAAGGGAGCCGGCTGCTCAAATGTTCTTATTCGGTTTCATTATTACGGTGATTATGATTTTGACTGGGAAATTGACAATGTTGTGATTCTTACCGAATCAATTAAACCTACTGATTTTACCGCCAAAAGCGTAACGAAATCTCAAATCAATCTTTCATGGGTGACAAATGAAGTAGGCGATGGAGTTCTCATTTCAAGAAATTTAACTGATAGTTTCGGAACACCGACCGATGGTACAATTTACAATGTTGGAGAAAACATTGGTAGCAGTTCTGTTATTTATAAAGGAAATGAAACAGGCCATTCAGATTCTAATTTTATTATCGAAGCTACAGAATATTTTTATAAAATTTGGTCAGTAAATTCCGCCACACAATATTCTGAAGGAGTAACTGCAAAAGCTGTTTCGTGCGATGGCTCTTTTCCTTATATGGAATCTTTTGAAACTGATTTCGGTGTCTGTCGTGGAAATGATTTCAAATGGACAAGACAAAGCGGACCAACGCTATCACTTAATACCGGACCAGATAGCGCTTTTGACGGCAATTATTATGTTTATACAGATATAAAAAACGGTTTATTTTTCAGCAAACCTTTTTTATTAGAAGCTTCTTTTGATTTCTCGGAATCGCTAAATCCGGAAATGGAATTCTTTTATCACATGTATGGGGCTGCTATTGGAAGTCTGCAAGTTGATATACTTGACGAAACCGGTGTTTGGCATACTAATCTTTTTGAAAAAACCGGCGAACAACAAACTTCTTCATCAGCTCCCTGGAAATCTGCAATTTTAGATCTCCAAAAATTTGGCGGGCAATCTCCTGTTAAACTCCGTTTTATTGGGATGTCGACGGATGATTATTTGGGCGATATTGCTGTTGATTATATTACAATAACAAACAGGCCTAACAACTTATTTTTTACGCCGAAAACGCCTGGCAGCAGCGGGCATCCCGGTACAACTGTCCAATATAATGTTACTACGTTAAACATTACCACAACAAATTTAGATTTTAATTTAACTTACACAGGTTTTGGTGGAGGAAGTGGCTGGACAGAATCCGGACCGGCAAATACCGGTGTAATAATTTTTCGTGACTCAACTAATTTTATTTTAACTGTAAACATTGATCCAAACGCTGCTGCCAACGAAGCTCATACTTCAACAATTACTTCTGTTTCGGTTGACGGAATTTTTACAAACAGCACGGAAATAATAACAAAATGCGACTGGCATTATGATATTTATTTTGAAGATTTCAATGCTGCTAAATATACGCCGGGCGGCTGGCCATGTGGTTGGTCAAACTTTTTTCTCGGTTCGGAAGTTGAAGGCTGGT
>JAOZNZ010000104.1 GCA_029933535.1 bacterium
ATTATTAATAGCGGAATGCCGTATGAGCTTCCTCTTTACAGTGCGAGAATGTCAAAACTTTTCACGGAATGGGAAAAGAAATATGAAGGCAATCCCGAAAAAGAAGACGCTTATATCCGCGCCGTACGGCTCAACAAATTGCTTTCTTCAATAACTCCAATCGAGGACGACTCCCCTGTTCCTAACGATTCAGTTCTGCGTGAATTTATTGGTGGGAGTTGTTTGGAATATTGACAAAATCAAATGAAGTATGTATAATAAAGTATGTATTCATAAATGTAATTCATACAACCGGTAATATAATGATTGCTACAGTTGCAGAAAGAGGACAAGTAACTATTCCAAAAAGTTTGCGAATTAGTCTTGGTATAACGCCAAAAACAAAATTGAATTTTAAAGAAAAGGATGGTAAATTAATAGCCGAAAAGTTTTTTGGCAATGATCCTATCCACAAAGTAATGGGATGCCTGAAAACGAAAAAAAGTTCGGATGAAATTATGAAAACACTAAGAGGAAACAATAAATGATTACTGCTATAGATACTAACGTACTTATAGACATTTTTGTTGGCGATAAAAAGTTTGCTGAAAAATCAGCAGCAGCTCTGCAAAAGTGTTTGAATAACGGGGCAGTACTTGCATGTGAAATTGTTTGGTCAGAAACAGCTTCAGTTTTTCATAATGTATCTCAATTTAATTCCATTATTAATTCTCTCTCAATTCAATTCTCACCTATGAACTCCAATGCCACCTTGCTTGCAGGATCTTTTTGGCAAGAATATAGAAAGAAAGGCGGACCGAAAAATCGAATTGCTGCGGATTTCTTAATTGGTGCTCATGCATTGGCTCAATGCGACTGTCTGCTCACACGCGACAGAGGATTTTACAGAAAATATTTTAAAAATCTAAAAATTATAGACCCGTCTGTACAATAACATCCAATTAGACGGTGCTCGAAAAGGGTTCAGCAAGAAAAGCTCCCCTCCTTGGTAAGGTGGGAAATCCGGGAATGTAAATTTCGTAAAATATCAACTTGGAGGGACGTTGTCCCCAACGTCCTAACCTGCATAAACCCAAATGTTTTGACAATATGGTTTCGACAGTTAGGTCGCCGGGGACGGCGACCCTCCAGCAAAAGTTTTGCAAAAAAACAATGAATTTCGCATTATTTATGCAAATAATTGTAAAACAATATTTTTATTCGACAAATTTGGCCAAAAAAGTACCTCACTTCGACCCGAAGTGAGTTGTTTATTAAAAATTGGTGAAACCATTATGAAAACTGAACAGTCAGGTGTATGCAAAATAAAAATAATGTTGCGAAATTTTTTATTGATACTAATAACTATTAACTATTAACTATTAACTATTAACTATTAACTATTAACTAACTACCACCAACCAACTAACAAAATGAAAAGCTTCATCAAAACCATGGCAGTTATTTTTTTAATTGCCTCAACAGTGTCAATTAATGCATCGTCATGCTGCCCTGACCCTTCCTCCGCAGAATGCAAACCCGCAATTACTAATGCGAATATAATGCTGATTCCGGAAGATAAAAAATTCAGCAACAATTTTATTAATAAGTTATTCTCAAGAGGTAAAAAAGAAATATATTCAGGGAAAAATCTCGAAACTATCGGTATGCCATGCGGCGGAATAGGCTGTGGACAAATGTATCTTTGCGGTGACGGAACTCTTGCCGACTGGCAGATTTTTGGATTTGCTGTTTCGCGGTGGGTAGAAAACACGTCATCGACTTTTGCTTATCAAAAGATGAGAAAGCCTGTTGAACAGGGATTTGCAGTTACGATTAAAACCGGCGATTCAAAAACCATTGTAAAAAAACTTTGTGTAGCTGCAAGCGAACGGAGTGAGATTGTGGACTCGCGCGAAAAATCCACCGGCTCATTACATTCGCCGGCAACTACATTTACTGGTTTTAAAAACGTTGAATTTAACGGTGAGTACCCTATCGCAACAATCAATTATAATGAAAAGAATTGTCCCGTGAAAGTATCTTCTGAAGTCTTTTCTCCTTTTATTCCTTTAGATGCAAAGGAATCAGCTTTTCCGGCAACTATTTTTAATATTACAGTTGAAAATTGTTCAGACAAAAATGTTGAAGCAAGCATTCTTGGTTGGCTGGAAAATATGGTTTGTATGAACACCCGGAATTCATACGATATTAAAGGAGATACCGTTTTCAAGAATTTTAAGAATTCAGAAATAATGACACAAACTGTCACACCGGTGAAAAAGCGGATAATAGCTGACAGAATTTCAATCATTTTTGAAGACTTTGAAGGCACAAACTGGAACAAATGGATAGTTGAAGGCGACGCTCCGGGTGCAAAGCCAACCACAAAAACCCAGCTTGCAGGTCAATCAACCGTCTCAGGTTTTTCCGGAAACGGTTATGTAAACACGATGCACAATGGTGATAAATCTACCGGTACACTTACATCCCCCGAATTTACGATTAAAGAAGATTATATAAATTATTTAATCGGCGGTGGTGGCGGTGAGAACGTGTATGCTGCTCTTATTATCGAAGGAAATGAAGTAGAAAAAGCCAAAGGAATAAACAGTGAAGAACTCCGTTGGCAGAACTGGGATGTAAAAAAATATAAAGGTAAAAAAGCCAAATATAAAATTGTTGATAAAGCAAATTTAGGTTGGGGCCACATAAATGTTGATAATATAGAATTCTCTAATTACCCGCGATTCGGCGCAGGAAGTTTAATAACAAACACAGTTGACTACGGGAACATTTCACTTGCCTGTTTAAACGATTATTCAAAAACGCTTTCCTCATATCCAGATAATCAAAAGGAAAAATATATCACAAAAGATTCTGAATACATTTTAAAGGGAAAAAAATGTGGATTGCTATCGACTAAATATGTCAATTTAAAACCGGGGCAGAAAAAAACTTTCAGCTTTATTTTATCCTGGTATTTTCCAAATAAAGAAAACGGATGGCTCTACGCAAAACGTTTTTCAAGTTCCGCTGATGTAACTAAACACTTAATTAAAAACTTTGATAATCTCACCGATAACACAAGAAAATGGCGGGATATTTATTACGACAGTTCTCTCCCCTACTGGTTACTCGACAGACTGCACTCTACTGTTTCTTACCTTGCAACCGGCACTGCTTATTGGAGAAAAAACGGAAGATTCTACGCGTTCGAAGGCTGTACATGCTGTCGCGGTACCTGCACACACGTCTGGGGATACGCTCAAACTCACGCGCGACTTTTCCCATCACTTGGCCGGAACATTCGTGAGCGTCAGGATTTTACACCGATAAAAGACGGCGGTGGGTTTTTCCCGGAAACAGGTCTCGTTGCTTTTAGAGGCGGTGAAGATGGATTATGGCTCGCAGTTGACGGGCAGTGCGATACAGTTTTAAACGCATATCGCGAAAATTTGATGTCGGCAAATAAAGATTTTCTTAAACGAAACTGGAAAAAAATTAAAATAACTTTGGAATATTTAATCGAACAGGACGCGCTTGGTTTAGAAGGCGGAAAAGATTCTCCTGATCTTGCACACGTAGACAACAAACTGCCGAAGCCAGAACCTAAATCCACCAATGCTCCAAACGGAATTATTGAAGGCACCCAGCACAACACTTATGATCTGAATTATCAAGGTCCTAACACTTTAATTGGCGCTTTGTATCTTGCGGCTCTTCGCGCCGGTGAAGAAATGGCAACAGAAATGAACGACAAAAAATTTGCTGAAGAATGCCGGGATTTATTTGAAAGCGGAAGTTCCTGGACAATTTCGAATTTATGGAATGGCGAATATTTTGTTCAGAAAGTTGATTTAAAAAAATATCCTGAACACCAATACAAAGACGGTTGTTTGTCCGACCAACTTTTCGGTCAATTCTGGGCGCATCAAATTGGTCTTGGTTATATTTATCCCACAAATTATATTCGCTCGGCGATGAATGCTGTTTGGAAATACAATTTTGCGCCGGATGTCGGACCTTACAACAAAAAATTTAAACCGTTCAGATGGTTCATTAAAAAAGAAGGCCAAGGCGGACTCTTTACATGTACTTGGCCGCAAGGTGATTATATCGCCAGCGGAACTTCTTACAAAAACGAAATATGGTCAGGTATTGAATATCAAGTCGCTGCCGGGCTTATTGCTGAAGGAATGGTAACGCAGGGCCTCGCAATCTGTTACGCTGTCCACGACAGATATCAACCCGGTTTTCTTAATCCTTACAATGAAATTGAATGCGGCGACCATTACGCTCGAGCAATGGCAAGTTGGGGAGTTTATCTTGCACTCGCGGGATTCCAATATGACGGTCCGAACGGATATGTAGGATTTAATCCTGTCACCACTCCGGGAAATTTCAAAGCTGCATTTACATTCGCGGAAGGATGGGCTACATTTGAACAGAAGCGTGAAAGAGGTATTCAAGCCAACGAAATTATAATGGCAAAAGGCAATTTAAAAATCAAAACTTTATCTCTCGGCATTCCTGAGAATTTAAAATCAAAAAATGTTATAATTAAGATAAATGGGAAAGAGCACGAAGCTAAAGTTAATTTTAGAAACGGAAAAGTAAAAATAACTTTCCCGAAAAAAATCATGCTGACTGAAAAAGATAAAATAGAAGTCAGAATCGGCGGATAAATATTCCGCTCGATCAGACAAATTTTAAAGATAAAAAACATTGTCCCCCTTTTTAAAAAAGGGGGACTTAATTTAACATAACAATATATTCACAATGCTAAACTAAATGAACTTTTTTTCCAAAACTCTGATTACTTCCTTTCTTATTACTTCAACATTGCAGGCAAGCTCATTATGCTGTCCTAATTCAAATAAATCCGAATGCGGATCAGTTACGAATGCGAATGTAATGCTTATTCCCGAAGACAAGAACTTTTCTGAGAATTATGTTAAAAATCTTTTTGCACATGGAAAAAAAGAAATTTATTCCGGGAAAGTTCTTGAAACTATTGGCATGCCGTGCGGCGGAATCGGCTGCGGGCAAATGTATGCTACCGGTGACGGCAGACTTGCCGACTGGCAGATCTCCGCTTTTGGTTATTCCAGATGGGTATCTAATACCGGCTCAACATTTACTTATCGAAAAATGAGGAAGCGCGACAAGCAGGGATTTGCGATAGTAATTAAATCCGACAATTCAAAACCGGTAATAAAGCGGCTCGCAAGTAAAAACGATTCTTCACCAGTCAGCAACGGATTCAAAAATGTTGAGTTTGACGGCACGTATCCTATTGCGACAATTTCGTATAATGAGACCGGTTGTCCAGTAAAAGTTTCTTCCGAAGTTTTCTCGCCTTTTATCCCTTTAGAAGCTACCAATTCTTCTTTCCCGGCGACTATTATTAATATCACTGTGGAAAATATTTCAAACACAAACATTGAGATTGCCATTCTCAACTGGCTGGAAAATCTGGCTTCAATGAATAATCGCGAGAAATACACATTAACAGGCAAAACAGTTTTTGAAAAATTCAACGATTCGGAACTGATGATTTTCTCGGCTGAACAGGTAAGAAAACCTAAACCGACCAATTATATCTCAATTGTTTTCGCGAACTTCGAAAACACCGACTGGGATAACTGGTCAGCGGAAGGAGAAGCTTTTGGCAATAAGCCTGTCAGAAGCAGGTATTTGAAAGAACAATCCACTATTTACGGCTATCAGGGAAAAGGATATGTGAACACAAAACGCGGCGGGAATATCTCTACCGGAAGTTTAACTTCTCCGGAATTCACCGTTAATGAAGATTATATAAATTTTCTGATCGGCGGCGGATGTTCAAATGGCGTGCGTTTAGCTCTGTTAATTGACAGCAAAGAAGTAGAAATATCCGAAGGAAATAATTCCGAAGAATTAATTTGGAAAAACTGGAATGTAAAAAAATACAAAGGTCAAAAAGCAAAAATTAAAATTATTGATGCCGCAACGTCATCCTGGGGACACATAAATATTGACAACATTGAATTTTCAAATTATCCGCAAAGCTGTTCAAACCAATCTTTTACCGATGAAGTAGATTACGGTAATATTACATTTGCCTGTTTAAATGACATTTCAGAAAAAGCTGTTTTTTATCCCGATAATCAAAAAGAAAAATACATTATCGGCAACTCTGTTTATCCATTGACCAACAATCCTCATTCTTCAGATGGAACTGACGGCGCTTTTTGCGGATTGCAATCGACAAAATTTGTTGATTTAAAACCGGGGGCAAAAAAAGTTTTCTCTTTTATCTTAACCTGGTATTTTCCTGTTAAAGAACACGGCTGGCTTTACGCGAAAAGATTTTCAAATTCCGCCGACGTAGCAAAATATATTATCAATAATTTCGATTATCTCACCAAAAGCACACATCTTTGGAGAGATACTTATTACAACAGTTCACTTCCATACTGGCTGCTCGACCGGCTTCACTCAACGGTTTCTTACCTTGCTACCGGCACAGCTTACTGGTGGGAGAACGGCAGGTTTTACGCTTTTGAAGGATGCCATTGCTGCCGCGGAACCTGCACACATGTTTGGGGCTACGCTCAAACACACGGGCGGCTCTTCCCATCAATTGCCCGCAACATTCGTGAGGAGCAGGACTTTAAACCGGCAAAAGACGGAGGAGGATTTTTCCCTGAAACAGGACTCGTAGCTTTTCGTGGCGGCGAAGACAGATGCTGGTTCGCGGCTGACGGGCAATGTGACACGATATTAAACGCCTACCGCGAAAGTTTAATGTCATCTGACAAAAAATTCTTAAAAAGAAATTATAAGAGCATAAAAAAAGCATTGCAATATTTGATTAATCAGGACGCTCTCGGAGAAAAGGGTGGAATTAATTCGGGTCGCGGAAAATTAGGTACTACTTTGCCCAAACCGGCACTTAAACCAACAAATATACCTGACGGAATTATTGAAGGAACGCAGCACAACACTTACGATTTAAATTATCATGGACCAAACACCTTGGTCGGCTCGCTTTATCTTGCCGCCCTTCGTGCCGGTGAAAAAATGGCGCTCGAAATGAATGATAAGAAATTCGCGGCACTTTGCAGCAATTTATATGAAACCGGAAGCGCGTGGACAATCTCAAATTTATGGAACAGCGAATATTTTGTTCAGAAAGTTGATTTAAAAAAATATCCTGAACACCAATACAAAGACGGTTGTTTGTCCGACCAACTTTTCGGTCAATTCTGGGCGCATCAAATTGGTCTTGGTTATATTTATCCCACAAATTATATTCGCTCGGCGATGAATGCTGTTTGGAAATACAATTTTGCGCCGGATGTCGGACCTTACAATAAAAAATTCAAACCCGGAAGATGGTTTATCAAGAAAGAAGGCAACGGCGGGCTTTTCACCTGCACGTGGCCCCGCGGTGATTATCTCCCTAAGGGCACTCTTTACAAAAATGAAATATGGACAGGAATTGAATACCAATTCGCCGCGGGACTCATTTCGGAAGGAATGGTAACTCAGGGGCTGGCGATATGTAAAGCGATTCACGACAGATATCAACCCGGTTTTCTTAACCCTTACAACGAAATAGAATGCGGCGACCATTACGCTCGAGCAATGGCAAGTTGGGGAGTTTATCTTGCACTCGCGGGATTCCAATATGACGGTCCGAACGGATATGTAGGATTTAATCCTGTCACCACTCCGGGAAATTTCAAAGCTGCATTTACATTCGCGGAAGGATGGGCTACATTTGAACAGAAGCGTGAAAGAGGTATTCAAGCCAACGAAATTATAATGGCAAAAGGCAATTTAAAAATCAAAACTTTATCTCTCGGCATTCCTGAGAATTTAAAATCAAAAAATGTTGTAATTAAAATCGATGATAAAAAAATCAAAGCAATATCAAAATTCACTGATAATAAAGTCTTAATCGAATTTCAGAAAAAAATTAACATCTTCGATGGACAAACTCTTGAAATTATGATTGGAAAATAAGACGCGCGTCCCCCTTTGAAGGCGAAGACCGGCTTATGCTGGTGGATGCTTGAAGGGCTGGGGATGTTAATCCAGCGCGAGCATTGAATGGAATTGGAGGGACGCTGCCGCGACCCGCGTATGCTGGGTTCCCCAGCGTCCTAAATGGAGTAATGGATAAAGCCTCTACTAATAACTGCTCGAAAAGGGTCTGCCATATCTGAATCCTAAACGTTAACTAAGGCAATTCCCCCTTTCATAAAGGGGGTGAGGGGGATTTTATCTTTTGATTAGCATGAACATAAATAAAATTTATTTTATAAGTTTTTGATGCCTTTGGCGATTTTTAATGATTTTACCAATTTTCTTGATATTTTTTTGTTTGTTCCTAAATTTCTAAATCCCCCAACCCCCTTTAAAAAAGGGGGACTTTAATGCCGTTTCGCGGCTGAACCCTTTTCGGTCAGACACTAAGTAAAAAATAATATTGTAGAAATTTAACATCCAAAATCTTGCCAAACAAGTGCTTTGGTGTCCAAAGCACGTACTTTTATGCAAAAACTCATCTGCACGGTCGCGGGAAAAGATCATCAAAACCATTGCTTTTTAATCTAATTTTTCAAATCTTAGAAACAAGACGATGGGATAAAAAGTATTGACACATACTCTAAATAATGGTATTATTATTTAGAAGTAAATGAGTCGCTTAACTGATTTGGATTTAATTTTATTAATTAAGTAATTTTTGTATAACCTTTTGTCGTATTGATGAAATCTTCTATCCCAAAACCAAACCAAAAGTCATGAAAAATATCATTAAAATTACAGGTTTTGTATTGATCTTTTCTCTGGTGTGCCGGAGTTATGCTTTAAAATCGCCAAAACCAATCTCCAATATTACATTCTGGGGTTACCAGATTCAAAATATTAGCATGCCCGGCGTGTCAAACACATTAGTAAATTCGTCTTATGATATGCTTGTAATCGAACCTACGCGGACAGACTGGTCGTCTAGTGACAAAAACTTTGATACTCACGCTCTTGTCGATTCTTTGAAAAATTCCAACAGCAGCGATCCGGCATTCAGAAAACTCGTTATTGCGTATATTGACATAGGCGAAGCTGAAGACTGGCGATGGTATTGGACAT
>JAOZNZ010000668.1 GCA_029933535.1 bacterium
TCAACAAGGAATTTTCAATAAATCTCGGTATTTTCATCTTGTGTTCTCCAAATTATCGTTAATTCGGATATTATATTATCATAATCTTCGAAAATACGCAAACACTATTTGTAAAATGCGGTTTTAGCTTGATTAAATTCTTTTTACTTCCAACCTTCCAACAGACTCTATTCTATTTTCTCGCTTCCTTATTCACATAAAACGGTGTCTGGCATACTCTTGCAGATAATAATTTCCTGCCGGTGTCAATTTGAACCTCAGTCTCTAATTCACAAAAATCACTGTTTACATAACCAAACGCTATTGAATTACCAAGAGTCGGCCCGAAAGATCCACTCGTTATTTCTCCTATGATTTCACCAATGTCATTCTTGATTTTCTGACCCGCACGCGGACTTTGCCGCCCTTCAAGTTTAAATCCTGCTAATTTTTCTTCCACGCCGTTTTCTTTTGCTTTTATTACTGCATCCTTTCCTATAAAATCTTTGTCTAAATTTACCGCAAACATAAAACATGTTTGCGCAGGATTACAATCAAGCGATAATTCATGACCGTAAAGCGGTAATCCAACTTCAAGTCGTAACGTGTCGCGCGCGCCTAGTCCTGCCGGCTTAACGGATTTGTTTTCAAGTGATTTATCCCAGATTTGTTCCGCGTTATTTGCGGGTATATAGATTTCATATCCCAATTCACCGGTGTAACCTGTTCGGCTGATAATGGCGCTTACATTATCAATGGTCGTTTCAATGAAGCGGAAATATTTTAATTCGGATAAATTAGCAGAAGTTAATTTTTGTAAAACTTCTTTTGAAGCAGGACCTTGAAGATCAATCTTGGATGTTATATCGGAAATGTTCTCAAAATCTGTTTCGGAGGAAATGTGATTTTTAATCCATTCTGCATCAGCATCAGCGGTTGCTGAATTAACAACAAACATGTATTTTTCTTCTTCAAGTCTATAAATAATCAGGTCGTCTATAATTCCACCGCTTTCATTAAGCATAAAAGAATATCTGCAACGGTTGATGTTCAAACTTGAGAGCTTGGCAGTTAATATCTTTTCAATATCCTGCAACGCGTTCTTCCCTTCGAGAATAAATTCTCCCATGTGGCAAATATCGAATATACTCGCACTCTTTCGCGTATGAAGGTGCTCATCGATAATGCCGGAGTATTGAATCGGCATCTCCCATTCGCCGAACGGAGCCATTCGGGCTTTAAGAGAAATATGTTTGTCGTAAAGTGGGGTCTTCATTGTTGTTAATCGTTATTTAGTGTTAAGATGTCAGGAAACTAAGCAATAATCAGATAATTGAGATTTAGGAAATATAATTAAAATTATTAATTTTAATTATTTCGGTACATAAAGAACATCGCCAATGTCTAGTTTACTGTCCTTGGCATTGTTGAGACGCATTAATGCAGTTGCGGAAATATGAAACTTTCTTGCTATTCGACTGTAACTATCTCCTTTGACAACTGTGTATGTTGTAATTTCAGCTTCAGTTGCCGGACTGTCTAAATTACGCGGTAGAAGAAGTACTTTTCCGGGAATTAAAGATTGCGCAGGCATTAATTTATTATACTCCAACAGTTTATTAATATTTATATTATGTTTTTCTGATACAGATTTTATGGTGTCTCCACTTCTGCATAAATGAAAAAGTTCTTTGCCTGAAACAGCAGGAGATGCATATACTTCGTTTTCTACTGTTACATCCGTTGCGTCTGAAGCAATGATAGCGGAAGCAGTTGCGATATTGTCTTTTTCTAAAACTTTGGTCATCGGAGTGGCAAGTGCAGAAGGAACAAGCATTGGTGCCGGTGGCTCTCCCGGCGGAACAAGCATTCTTTTTTTACCCGTGTCGCATCCGGCTATGACAAGCGCAACTATGCAAAACGATATTTGAATTGGAAGTTTGTATTTTTTCATAATATTTGTTTAGTTAATGTTTAAAATAATTATACAAAAAAATAGTTTATATGACAAGAACCGCTACCAAAATCCGTGGTCCGTAGTCCGTGGTCCGAGATCAGTAATTCAATAATCCAATGATCCGGTAACTTATCTGTAAACAATAAAAACTAGTGTCATGTCAACATTAAAATGTCGATAAAGCAAACGATTAATATAAATAATGTAGCCGCGAGCGAGGAACGAGCTTGTGGACTCCACCGGCTCATTTCATTCGCCGGCAGCTACATTCTTTTTGATACCTTATACAGCGTTGACATTGATTTTTATTCCTGAATATTGTATACTATTACCAGTTTAAAATTCTAAATATTCGGGGCGTAGCGTAGTCTGGTTAGCGCGCTTGACTGGGGGTCAAGAGG
>JAOZNZ010000105.1 GCA_029933535.1 bacterium
TGCCCACTCCCGAGGGAATACTCGGGATGTTCCACTTTATAAAAAGGGGGAATAACGCAGTAAATGACTTGCAATTTTTGTTTGGTTTTCGAGCGAGTCTTTATTACTAGGTTGTTGTTATGCTTTAATCCGTAGGTTTGCGTTGCAACCTTTCTTATTCTTCTTGCTTTTAAATATCAAAGTCAGTATAATATTATTGACTTCATTGTGATGTCAATAAATGCAACCAATGGTCCGCAAATAACAGGAGAATCAATAATGAGAACTTTGACTATTAGAAATATTGATGATGATTTAAGTAAGTTTTTAAAGAAAAAAGCTAGTGATTCAGGCACCAGCTTGAATTCATGTATCATCGACACATTAAAACAAGAAGCCGGATTATTAAAAAAACAATTTTCAAAAAAATATGATGATTTAGATGATTTAGCAGGTACTTGGAGTAAAAGTGAATATAATAAATTCAATAAAAATATCGCTTCTTTCGATCTAATTGATAAGGAGATGTGGAAATGAAGAATATATTAATTGACACAAATATTTATTCTGCATTCAAAAGAAATGATCGTGAAACTATTGAAATATTAAAATCTGTTGAATTTATTGGAATCTCAACAACTGTTTTAGGGGAAATTTATTCAGGATTTAAACTTGGGAATAAAGAAAAACTTAATCGTTATGAATTAGAATTATTTCTTGATACTCCGCGTGTTCATTTTTTAAATTTAGATGAAACTACAGCCGAGATTTACGCTGCCATTTTCAAACAATTAAAAACTAAAGGAAAGCCAATTCCAACAAATGATATTTGGATTGCAGCAATAGCAATGCAATATGGATTAGCACTGTTAACACTTGATAAACATTTTAGAAATATAGATGGATTGCTTCAATTAATATAGAAATTAATCCAAATAAATCCCCTCTAAGCCCTTTAATAATCCAATAATCACAAGCAAGTGCTTGTGTTACTTTTATGCGCGTTCTCTGCACAGGAATTACTTCTACTCATGCGTGGCCCGCTTTTTGCGAACTCGCTAAGTTAAAACATATTGAACTTTTCGGTATTCGTCCCCCAAAAGCAAAACTCCCTGTTGGTGAAAATATTTTTGACGTCTGCATTACCGACAAAGAACAAATAACCGAAATAGTTGAAAAAATTAATCCCACCCATGTTTTGCACGCAGCAGGAGTATGCGATTTAGATGGTTGCGAAGGCGACCCTGTACGCGCAGAACGAATTAATGTTCAAGGCACAAAATTATTAAGCAGTTTAACTCAAGACGCTTATTTTATGTACTGCAGTGCGGATTTGGTCTTTTCAGGTGTAAATCCTCCTCCGGGCGGTTATGAAGAACACCACGAACCTGACCCCGTAAGTGTTGTAGGCAGAACCTTGCTTGCTGCGGAAATGGAGGTCCAAAAACACCCAAAATGGGCAATTGTTAGAATCGGTCTACCGATGGGACCATCGATTCAAGGTAAAAAAGGCGCGGTTGACTGGATTGAATCAAGATTCAAAAAAGGTCGGCCGGTAACTCTATTTTTCGATGAATTCCGCTCGGCAACTCGTACTGATGATATTGGAAAAATGATTTGCGAACTTTTTATGCACGAAGTTACAGGATATTATAATGTTGCCGGGCCAAGTACAGTGAGTCTTTATGATATGGGGAAAATCATTCTCAAATATGACAGTTATGACCATTCCCTGCTAACCGGAATTTATATTAAGGAAGAAAAAAACGGTCCTCCGAGAGTTTATGATGTAAGTCTTAATGCTGAAAAAACCATTTCCAAACTCGGTTGGAAACCTAAACCGTGGGGAGAAGAAATTGAGGATGGAATAATGGATTAATGGATTAAATCCCCCTTTTCTAAAGGGGGTTCGGAGGATTTTTATTTCGGATTAGTGGATTCGCGTAATTTCACAATTGTAAATCATGAAAACAACTTTAATTAACTATATAGTTTTATTGTTATTCTGTTCACAATTAGCAGCGGTTGAAAAAACTATTGATCAAACATTCCTTGAAAAGTTTGGTATCATACCCGGAAAATCATACTGTTATCCGAATATTAAACAAACATGGAATCTGTGAATTTCAGTTTCTGGCTTATCCTCCACAAATTAAAGGTGGTGTAAATGTCAATGTTGGAAAGATATTTGGAAAAGAAAATAATATTGTTGTAAATCCGATTTCAGCAAAAAATGTTAATGAAATAAAAATATTCAATAAACACGCCGGGTTTGTCGGCGGTTTTAAACCGGATGATAAATTATTTCCACCTTACGTATTAACAGCAGGCAATTTTTTGAATAATAATCCCGGTGACGAAATAGCTGTTGCCAGTCGCAATCAAACATCATCCAAAATATTAATAATTATATACAATGGCAAAGGTAAAAAGTTAGATACAGTTAAAATCAACAGACAAAAATTTAGCAGAGAAACTATTTTGTTATCGGCTAAGAAGCAACATAGTAAAGATTTAATTATTCTGTACCAACAGGGAGAAAAAATTGTTACCCTTATTGATGTTTTTACCGGAAAAGCAGTTAGCAAACACAAACTTGATTTTCTTGAAAAAGAAAGCTCAATTTATGAATCCGCATTCGATGAAAAATACTTAACAGCCTGCGGCCCGGAACCGTCATTTTCATCAATTCATGATATCGATTCAAAATCCAGGCACAAAAAAATAAATGTAGGCAAAAAAGAAAATATATTTTGGTATGCTTTGGGTGGAACTCGTAATCCCTACGATACTGCTTTCAGCAACGCGCTTACAAACGGAAGATATGTAAAGAAAGGGCTTTTTGCGCATATACGTACAGATTCTGTCGGACTGTCATGCGCGAAAGACGATCTTGTGATTGACAAAAAAACAGGATTACCAAAGTATTTGCTTTTTGATCGGTTTAATAAACCTGTAGATTATTCCGAGTTTGAAGTGTCTAATTTTATTCTTGGCTCATACGCGACAAAATCTAAAGGATTATAGGGAATATATATTTATCCTCTGCGTGCTTTTTTAAAAAAGCTTGCTATAAGTTTCAGGAAAAATCCGGAGCATTTTATCGCGGTTGAACCTACACACGAAACGGAAATCAGCTCTTCTCACGCAAACAATAATTCTCAAGGTGACTATAACGTTGTATTTTTAGAAGGTTTTTATGAATATTTAATCCAGTTATACGGAAATTTAAAAAATATAAACCGGGAATTCGATACAGCTTTTGATAAAACATTTTTTGATGCTCCAAGAAATTTTAATCGTGGAAAATGGGATAATTACGATTCATCAAATCCTTATTATATGACGTGGATGAAATATAATAATCATGTCGTTTATGCAACCGTAGCATCAACTTACCGCGAAGCTTTGCTGGCAGGTTTTCCGCCTGAAGCAATAACATGCCACCAGATCCCTGATTCATACGCTTTCGGCAGCCTCACAGCTTTTAGCAAACCGGCGGTCAGAGTTACTCCCATTGATTGGAATTTGAACGCGGGCACCGGCTATGGTTTTACGCGTTACGGCCTATGGTATAAAGCCAAACATAATGTTTTGCAGGGAGCTAATTCTTCGGGTTTCGACATGATGACGATTGGCGAATATCATGCACTGGTTCCGGATGCAAATGAGACGTATAATCAACTTAAATATTTGCAAAACTATGGTGTTAACGCGATTCACTGCATGTGGTGGCCTGAAAGTCATGACAAAGGCTATAATGCCGCATTCAGAAAAGCTTTGGAACGGTTAATTTCCAATGATAGTCCCAGAACAAATTTCACCGGAGGAGTTGGTCAGATCCGCGCTGTGCGCTCAGGTGAAAAAAAGTTTGATGTTGTAAGCATAGGAACTCAACCAAGAAATACAGGCTTGATTAAAAGTATAAATGAGGATGGCACTTGGGAAGGAACAGTTTATGTTGTCCCTTTTCATTCCCATGTTGAAATAACTCCTATTGCGGAAAATAAAAATATTCGGCTTGGTACAAAAGAAATTAAATTTGGTCCTATAGAAGAACTTGATTCCGGCCAACAAATAGAGATTTTGTTTGCAGCAAAAAGCAGAAGTAAAA
The DNA here is from genome assembly GCA_029933535.1 of bacterium. Lineage (GTDB taxonomy): Bacteria > Auribacterota > UBA3054 > UBA3054 > B51-G9 > B51-G9. The sequence continues at coordinate 4,094 of JAOZNZ010000105.1, forward strand.
CAGCTGATATCTCGTTTAGAGTTTTTCACAAGGGAATTGAAATGCCGGACCAACGAGTTACTATGCATGTTAATTCTTCAGGTAAATATTATCGCTATATTTTTCGCGTACAAACAAATTTAAAAGAAATAAGTGTTGGAATAAGTTCCGGAGAATTTGGTAAAAGAAATTGGAAAGAGCAAAACATTTTAATAAAAAATTTAAATATTGTTCTGCATACTGAAAAAACAGCTAAAATCAAAAAAGGTGTTTTTGAAGGCAAACGTCACCAGGGAGGTATAACGTTCGATCTGTTATAGATTGCAAGAAAAAACGCGTTATTAACAAAAAGCTTGCAAAAATGCCTTATATAAATATTGCCTAAAAGGCAAATTCATCGTAGCCCACGGCACCGCTGTGGGGAAAAGGAAAAAAAAATAACACTGAAAGTGTTGCTCAATAGTTGAACAAGACCTACAGGCTTGAACCTTTCTAATACATTACCCTATGGCGTCGCCGAATCTCCCTTTATAAAGGGAGTACCAGCGACAGCTGGGGAGGGATTAAATCCCCCTACCCCCCTTTAGGAAAGGGGGAATCGATGAAATATCCCTTTGGGATATATACGTAAAACTCTTTTTAAGGGACGACTACATAACCCCTTTAATCGCCTTAAATTTTGTTACTTTATCTTGTTTGGTTTGATAAATAAAATGTACATGCCCATTGGCACTAATTGTTGTCCCGCCTCTTGATACATTCAACTCAACAGTCAAAGATTTTGGTTCCCAACCATCTGTATCCGTATTAGTCAATCCGAGCATTTTATGAAGTTCATATGCTCCTTTATTTTTAATTATCAGAGTGAAAACACCTTTTTTAAGTTTCATAATAACTATATGGCTTTCCTTCAACTCTTTGTTTTTATATAAAAACTTAGCAACTGTTTGCCCTTTGTTGACTTTTGCGAGATTTACAGCATTCCAATGCCAATCAGTTTCAGCAAAACGAAGTATTTTATCAAGATATAGACCTTCTAAATTAATAAAAGACAAATCCTCTACTGACGTTTTTGTTGTTGCAATTGTTGTTGATTTACTTACAGCACCTTTAGACCATTTTATTGTGCCGCTCATTTTTTTTACAATTACACTGCTGAGCAATTCTTCAATAAATTTTTGTGTCAATTCAGAATTACCTTGTCCCATAGAAACAGGTTCAGCATATGTAAACAGAGTTACTCCAAACACGAGCAACATTGACATTAAGATTGCTTTAATTTTCATAATTTTCTCCTTTTTGTTAATTATATGAAACTTGTACTTTAAAACATTATATCATAGTTTCGCGATTTTCGCAATATAAATTTCCATATCACTACTTATTGACTCAACTTATTCTATTGTCTATAATATTTACAACAGTATAGTTAGTGCCTGACCGAAGCACCCTGCCTTCCAAAATAGGCGGCATGCAAAAATAAGAGGTTTTCGGTCAGACACTAGTGTCATGTCAACGCCGTAAAGTTATCAAAAAGGATGTAGCTGCCGGAGAGCGGAGCGAGCCGGTGGAGTCCACAAGCTCGTGCCTCGCTTGCAGCCACATTTGTGTTTGCTTGTATACCATTACAAACTTGACATGACACTAGTTACTTTAACGTTTTATAAATTTTCTTAAAATATGAAAACTCTTCTCGAAAAAAAAATAACGCCGGATTGGGAGAAATTCATTGACTGCATTAACAGAAAAGGTACACCGGAACGTGTTCATAATATCGAGCTTTTTCTCGATGGAGAAATTCAGAATGCCGTCTGCGAAAAGTTCAATCTTCTTGATGGATTTAATGGTGACGATCCTTATTTCAACGAAAAAAAACAAGTTCAAATACAAAGGTTTCTCGGATATGATTACGTGCGAATGGGACTTGAAAATATGGACTTCGTTTTGAGTTTCAGCACCACGGAAGATACTGCTAAAAGAGGACATAATGGCGGTCGTTCATTTATTGATGAATCAAAAGGACCGATAACAAATTGGATGGAATTCGATAAATATCCCTGGCCGGATCCGGAAAAAGCTTCCACACGTGCAATGGAATGGTACGAAAAAAATCTCCCGGATGATATGTGTATCATCGGCTCAGGCGGATTCGCTCACCCGGCGGAGCATTTGATGTGGCTGATGGGTTATGAAACAATATGCTACGCGCTTTATGACAACAGAGATCTTGTAAAAGCAATTTACGATAAATTGATGAAAATTTATATTGCTTCAATTAATATTATTCTCCAGTTCGATAAAGTAAAAATCATTTGGGGAAGCGATGATATGGGTTTCAAAACTGGTACGCTGATTTCTCCCGACGACCTGCGCGAATTTGTTCTTCCAAGTCACAAAAAGATGGCAGAAATTTCCCATGAACACGGGAAACCTTATTTACTTCATTCATGTGGAAATCTCAGCGATATTATGGATGACCTTATAAATGATGTCCATATTGACGCGAAACATTCCTTCGAAGACACTATCGAACAAGTTACCGATGCAAAACTGCGCTACGGAAATGAAATAACTCTTCTTGGAGGAATAGATGTTGATTTTCTTTGCAATGCAAATGAAAAAGATATCCGTAAACGCGTTCGGAAAACTTTAGAAATATGTATGCCCGGAGGAGGATATTGTCTCGGAACAGGCAATTCAGTCGCGAATTATATTCCTCTCGAGAGTTATCTTATAATGCTTGATGAGGGGAGAAGTTATTAGTTATTAGTTATTAGTTATTCGTTATTCGTTATTCGTTATTCGTTATTCGTTATTCGTTATTCGTTATTCGATGTTCGCGAAGCGCCCGGAGAATTTCGGGCGATGTTCGACCCCGGAATACGCGGGGCGCTAACGCGTGTTCAGTGTTCGATGTTCGACGTTTCAACTCCCCTCCTGTTTTAGGTGGCACATCCCGGGTATTCCCTCGGGGAGGGGTGCTCGAAGGGCGGGGTGGTCATTCAACCTTCAACCTTCAACCTTCAACCTTCAACCTTTAACCTTTAACCTTTAACCTTTAACCTTCGACCTTCGACCTTCGACCTTTAACCTTCGACCTTCGACCTTATAATCACGGATTACGGGTTCTACCCGTTGACTGATTATTGTTTATTAAATATAATATTAACCGTTAGGAAATAAATCTCCAATTTATTTATTTCTCAACCCTAGGCGTAATCTATTTTAATCCATATTATTAATTATCGAATAATGACTAAACATATTTTTATAACCGGTGGCGTTGTTTCTTCGCTTGGCAAAGGAATTACTGCAGCTTCAATCGGATTACTGCTTAAAGCACGCGGGCTGAAAGTTCGTCACCAAAAACTTGATCCTTACATTAATGTTGATCCCGGAACTATGTCGCCTTTTCAACATGGTGAAGTTTATGTTACAGAAGACGGCGCGGAAACAGATTTGGATTTAGGTCATTATGAACGTTTTACAGGAATCCCCTGCTCCAGAAATTCGAATTATACTACCGGACAAATTTACCACTCGGTTATTTCAAAAGAACGGCACGGAGATTATCTAGGTGCAACAGTTCAGGTTATTCCACACATTACCAACGAAATCAAAGAAGCTGTCAGCTCAGTCACAGGTGATGATGTTGATGTAGCGATAACTGAAATTGGCGGTACAGCAGGTGACATTGAATCCTTACCTTTTCTTGAAGCCATTCGGCAATATTATCACGAAGCAGGAAAAGGTAACGCGCTATTTATTCATTTAACTCTGGTTCCATATCTTCACGCAGCCGGTGAAATGAAAACGAAACCTTCCCAACAATCTGCCGGTATTTTAAGAAGCATTGGTATTCAACCTGATATTATGATTTGCAGAACTGAACAGCACATGAGTGAAGAACATTTTAGGAAAATAGCTTTGTTCTGCAATATTGACCGTGATGCGGTAATTGAAGAAAAAGACGTTAAACATTCGATTTATGAAGTTCCGGTTGAACTTCAAAAACAAAAACTCGATTCCTTAATTCTTAAACTTCTCAATGTTGAAGCGCCGGAAGCAAATATTTCCGCTTGGAAAAGAATGATCGCCGATATTAAAAACACAGAAGATGAAATCAAAATCGCTCTCGTAGGTAAGTACGCCCGCCTGAAAGACGCCTACAAATCTATTTATGAAGCTTTAGACCATGCAGGTTTTGCTTTCAGAACTAAAATTAATGTTAAAAGAATTGAAGCTGAAGATATTGAAAAGAAAGGCACGGAAAAACTCCTGAAAGGAATGTCGGGTATTCTCGTTCCAGGCGGCTTCGGACAAAGAGGCACTGAAGGCAAAATCCTCGCTGTCGAATACGCGCGAAAAAATAAAATTCCTTTCCTCGGACTTTGTCTCGGAATGCAATGCGCTGTGATTGAATTCGCAAAAAATGTATGTAAACTTGACGAAGCAACTTCTGAAGAATGGTATCCTAAAGCTGAACACAAAATAATTGCTTTAATGGCCGATCAAAAAGAAATTAATGATATGGGCGGTACTATGAGACTCGGTGCTTACCCATGCGTCCTAAAACATAAAACTCTTGCTCGCGCTCTTTACAGACAGGAGCAGGTTGATGAAAGACACCGACACCGTTATGAATTTAATAATGATTACAGAGAACTTTTTGAGGAAAAAGGGATGGTTTTTTCCGGATTGTCACCGGATGAAAGACTTGTTGAAATTGTTGAACTGGAAGATCATCCTTATTTTATAGCCACTCAAGCTCATCCGGAATTCAAATCACAGCCGACAAAGCCTCATCCGATGTTCAGAGGATTTATTAAAGCGGCGATAGATAAAAAATAAGTAGAATTGACCTAATTGACCTAATTTCTAATTGACCTAAATAATGACCAAAAAGAAGAAATAACCAATTCGGGATTTAGGCATTGGGATTTATTTAGAAATTAGGTCAATTAGATTAATTAGAAATTCTATTCTTCTCTTCCTTCAATTTATACATCAATATTGCCATTGTTGTAAATCCGTCAATTATTG
>JAOZNZ010000669.1 GCA_029933535.1 bacterium
GCTATATTGTTTATCCGCTTTGCGGAATTTAAAATTCAACTGCGTTATTTAGGTTGAATGATTGATTTATTTTCGTGGTTTAAAATATCGGAAACGCCGGAGCACAAAACCAACCAAGGAGAATAAAAAGCCCCGGCGCTTCTCAACCAACAAAACAACTAACATAATAATAATATCAAAATTATTAGGAAAATGGAATGTCTAAAATAGACGTATTTTTATTAATAATCAGTGCTTTTATGGGAAAATATGTCTATATTAAATCCTTCAACATATTCTCTTTACTTTCCGGCTGACATTTGATAGATTTTAATAATTCTTTTCCACCTCTATGCGCCACAGATTTTTCTATTTCTTCCAAAACAATGGCGGCTTCTTTTTCTTTTGATTCGCGACCGAAATTTTGAAAAGCTGAGAAACACCAGCGGGGATATTTATCCCCGTTATTCCAATCAAAAACAGGATACATATTTGAAGATTCTCCGGGTTCATTTACAACACATTTTTTAAATTTTCCGTTTTCGATTCTGCCGGGTTCACCGAGATTTTCTTCATACTCAATCGCCGCTTTTTTTAATTTTTCAAAAACTTCTTGCGGACATTTTTCAGTGCCGATTAAATTATCAGCTTCGCCGGGGTCGGTTTTTAAGTCGTAGAAATATTCGTGAGCACCTCTATAAAAATGTATGAATTTATATCGATTGTCCCGCGACATAACCCAACGATAACTATCATTATGACATTCGGTGCATTGAATTTCTCGCGAACGCGTTCCGGGATTTGAAGTTTCCGGAAGAAGTGACCCGCCTGCAAGCGAGTATTTTTCGTTAGATTTTTTATAATTATAATCTATTCCCGCTTCTTCGAGAATAGTAGGGAAAATATCCATTAAATCGACAAATCTTTCGTCAACGGAAACGGGCTTAAATCTTTTTGGATAACGAATTACAAAAGGTATTCTTGAAGAGCTTTCATAAGGAACAGCCTTTTGGTACATACCTCTGTCCTGCAACATTTCTCCATGATCGGAAGTGAAAATAATAAAGGTGTCATCCAACAAATCTGTTTCTTCCAAAGTTTTCATAACAACACCAAAAGCGTCATCAACCATGCTTACACTTGTGAAATAAGCTTCGCGAATTTTTCTTTTTTCTTCATCTGAATCTTCCCAACCGTAATTTAAAGAGTCCAGCGGGAAAGGCGGACAAACAGCGTTTTCGTGAGGCTCGGGCAAATCAGCGTCTTTATATCTATCTGCCTGGGACTCCGGAATATTCCAGGGAGGGTGAGGTTTTATCCATCCCAAAGTTAAAAGCCAGGGTCGATGAGAATTTCTCTTTATCCAATCAGCGGCATAATTACCCAGCCAGGTTGTTCCATGACATTCGTCAGGAACAAGAGAAATTTGCGGTTCGTGATAAAGCATAGTGCGAACCCCATGAATATTTCTCAATTCTTCATAACCTTTTTTTCTTAAAAATTTTAAATATTCATCATCTTCAATATCTTCCGGCAGTTCTTCCATCAATAAAAGTTCGTTATAACCGTGGTGTTCTGTCGGAGGAACAAAATGACTTTTGCCGAGAGCGGCGGTATGCCAACCGTTATCGGACATAGTTCTTGCAATAGTTGGAATGCCTGAATCGGAAATAGGTTGATTGAAATTACCGTAATAACCGTGAAACCGGGGCGTCATACCTGTTATCAAGCAATGTCTTGCCGGAATACAAATCGGATTCGGCGAATAAGCATTTTTAAACAAACAGCCTTCATTGACAAGTCGGTCAAGATTAGGCGTTTGCATGTAAGGATAACCTGCAGCCGCAATTGTGTCGAAGCGTTGCTGGTCAGTCAGCACAATTAAAAAGTTATTTTTTTTCATTTTATTCAAAAGTTTTAATAATTTTCGCAGGATTGCCTGCAACAACACTATGCGGTGGAACATCTTTTACAACAAGAGCTTTCGCCGCCACAACAGAATGATGGCCGATAGTAACACCTTTCATAATAGTCGCTCCCCATCCTATCCAGGCATTGTCTTCAATAATTACCGGCGCCATTTTTCTGTTTTCCGGAGTGTCCGGCAAACGCCGGTCAGCCGGATGTCCGTCTGTATCCATGATAACCACCGCCGGTCCGAACAAAACATTTTTACCGATTTTTACTGATAAAGCTGAAACTATAGAAGTATGATTAAGTTCAGACGCAGTTTCGATATAACCGCACTGATTTTTTTCCTCGCCCCATCGCACAATGGTAAGTCTTGAATCACTGCATGGAAAAGGGTTATCACCTGTAGAAAGTATACCGGAACCCTCTTTAAAAACGAATCTTC
>JAOZNZ010000670.1 GCA_029933535.1 bacterium
CATTTTCGGAAGATTAATGATAATTCCGAGACGAATACTGACAATTTCATTAGTACCGCCCTGAAACAAATCATTGAAACACCCATACGATTCCTGGTACTGGATGATCAGTCAGATACTTGGGGACATGGCATAGAGGCTTACAATAATGTTGAAGGTGAGTTTACACTGGTCGATTCGTCCGTACTGTCCGGTCCGGTAACAAATAAACTTTACCAACGATGGTCATACGGAAATTCAACACTGGAAGCAATATACTCATCCTACAAAAACCTGCCCGGAATTTATGTTGAATTTACAGCTAACTGGCGGGAAAATCGAAAAATTCTTAAAATAGAAATTTCTCCATCCGGAATTTCTTCTCCCACCATTACAATGCAGGCTGCCGGGGGGACTATTGAACGACAGACTGATGGTAAAGAAATGCCGCTCCACTACTGGGTGTGGATGCCAACACGTGAAGGAGAACTCGCAATCATACAAGATGGAGCTTTCGCGTGTGATTGTACAACTGATCGCCTGCGATTGACTTTCGTGCGTTCAAGTGTATATGGTTTTCATGACCCGCGTAAACTGGATCCTGCAGACCCGCAACGATTAACCGATCAAGGCGAACACAGAATGCGCCTGCATCTTCTTCCTCAGCAGAAACTTGACGCGGAAGCATTGGATCGTTTGACCCTTGCTTTCCTGGAACCTTATCCTGTGATACGTGAATGCGGAGATTCGAATCAGACGCCACTCGAAAAGGGTTCAGCCGCAAAGCGGCGTTAAAGTCCCCCTTTTTTAAAGGGGGTTGGGGGATTTAAAAATTTAGGAATAAACAAATTTTTAAGAAAATTGGCGAAATTATTTAAAAATCGCCAAAGACGTTGAAAGCTTATAAAATAATTTTTATTTATGTTCATGCTAATTGAAAGAGGAAATCCCCCTAACCCCCTTTAAAAAAGGGGGAATTGCTTTAGCTAACTTTAAGGATTCAGATGTTCGACCCTTTTCAAGCAACCCCTAATTAGATGAACAATGTGACGTTACAGCTAATTTTTCCGTGTGGAAGTTTATCCGGCATTCGACGGATGTGGTCCGTGGGAAAATGTAATTTAAACCAAAATAACCAAAACATACTGAAAATATGAAAATTCTCACCTGCAATATAAGATGCTTCGGCGCAGAAGATGGCCCAAATAACTGGATCCATCGTAAAGAATTGTGCATCGAGGTCATCCGGTCTCAAACACCGGATATTATCTGTTTCCAGGAAATGTGGTCACAGCAGTTCTCTGACCTTTCATCCGCATTCTCCGGATACAAGTTTTATGGCATGGTTGATGAACCTACAGGACGACGTCCAATGAATTGTATCTTCTATCGTTCGGACATCTATTCATTAATATCAGCTGGAGGATACTGGCTGTCAAAACAACCACATGTCGCGGGAAGCAAATCGTGGGAAAGTAACTGTGTACGGCTGGCAAACTGGGTTAGACTGGAAGACCGTGCCACCGGATTTGAGTTCAGAGTGATCAATACGCATCTGGATCACATCAGCCAGACCGCGAGAGAGAATCAGGCAAAGCTCATCATCGAAGACTCATCCGCATACCCTTTGGATTACCCCCAGATACTCACGGGAGACATGAATTGCGATTTCAGAAACGCTGCCATTGATATTTTCAAGGCAGGAGGATGGATTGATAGTTATAACCACGTACACGGTACCGAAGAACCGGGTTATACCTATCACGAATTTTTGGGATCTAAATATAATTCCACCATTGGAAAGATGGACTGGATTTTTGTGAAAGGCAAATTGAAATTAACTGACGCAACTATTATTACGGACTCCGCGGAAGAAAGATTTCCCAGTGATCACTATTTCGTAAGTGCCACGCTTAATTTGGAATAATCATAAAATAGGAGATAATAAATGAATAAAATAATAAAATCTATATTTATAATTGCTGCTGCAGGAGTTGTAACAGTTTGTGCAGGAATTTATCCTGATGTAAGCAGCGAAGTGAAACAAATCGCAACAGGATTTAAATTTACCGAAGGACCGGCTGTCGCGCCGAATGGTGATATTTATTTCACCGACATACCCAATAATAAAATCCATATATGGTCACCGAAAGAACAGTTGTCAACGTATCGTGAAAATTCGGGCGGAGCAAATGGCCTGCTGTTCGACAGCAAAGGTAATCTTCTAATCTGCGAGGGTGGTAATCGCCGGCTTACATTGATAAATCCTAAAGGCAAGGTGACAATCCTTGCCGATAAATTCAAAGGCAAAAAACTCAACAGTCCTAATGACTTGTGGATTGATCCAAAAGGTG
>JAOZNZ010000106.1 GCA_029933535.1 bacterium
ACCGAACACCGAACACCGAACACCGAACACCGAACACCGAACACCGAACACCGAGTACTTAATGCTGATTTAGGACGCTGGGGACAGCGTCCCTCCAGCGGCTTAACATACACTTTCTCCTATTCTGTACCATAATTGAAATTTTATTTAATTTCAATTAACCGAATACCGAATACTTTTCCGGCTTTGCCGGAATCCGGGATCACCGAGACCGGCTACAATTGACTTTATCCCATTCCTCAAGAATCGCGAAAGCTATTTCAGGATTTGCGCCGGGACCGATTTCGAACTGTGTGATTATTCCGCCTGCAGGATCGTACAAATATTTTTCGACTTTTCTTACTGCATCAACAGCAATTTGTTTATCATTGGCAGGCAGAACGTGTTGTCTGTCAATTTCTCCCCAGAAGGTAATTTTGCCTTTAGCTTTTTTGGCAATTTCATCCATATCCATACAAAAGATCTGGGAATTAATCGCGTCAATTCCTATATCGATTAAATCATCATAAATTTCAGTGATGTTGCCATCGGAATGCATAAAAATAAATTTACCGTTTTGGTGTGCTAAATCAGAATAGTCTTTGTACAACGGCTTGAAAAGTTCCTTCCAGAGCGACGGGGGAATGAGAAGCTGATTTTGCGCTCCCCAATCGTCCATGATGAAAATAGCGTCAACATCAGTAGAAGCCCAGAATTCAACTTCTTTCATATAAAACTGATGAATGATGTCGAGAAGCTTTTTTGCATTTTCTTCAACCATAATATCCATCATCGAATTTTCTGTTCCTCGTAAAAACTGATACCGCTCCCATGGTCTGGGAACACAACCTGACAAAATAAATTTGTCGGAAGCTGCATAGAAATCGTTGACTTTTTTTCTTGCTTCCTCGATATTTTCGGGAAGAAGTTCATAAGGCGGTTCAACGGATTCATAGTCGTCAATATTTTCAATAATGGGATTTTTAATTTCTCCGATAACTCCTTCGTGGATATTTTTAAAAACGCATCCCCATTCGTCGATATACTCACCGATTTTATAGGCATCGCCTTTCAATTTTGATGAATTGTTATAAACATTTACCGGAAAGCCGAAATCGGAAGGATATTCTTCACGTATTTTATTTATTTCGGCAGGATATTTTTTTTCTGCCCAAGGCAGAACCCAGACGTCTCTCGGCATCCGTTCAGGATGATCGAACGTCAAACATTTTTTTACTATTTCTCTTGAAGTCATTGGATTTGTTGGAGTTCACGCTTTAGCGTGTCTTATGAGTTAATGGATTAATGGATTAAATTCATCCCGATAGAAAATACATCGGGATGAATTTAATCCGTTACAATTACTATATCTACGGGAAAATTTGTGCTGTTTATAATTTCCTGCATGATTTTGTCGAGTTTTTTATTCCCGGCAGTTAATAAGAATTTCTTAGATAACTTAATTTGATTTTTAGCTTTTACATATTTTACTTCCGGATCATTATGATATTTTTTTACAAGTTCAGGAAATTTTTTTCCAAGGGCTTTAAGTTTGTATGCATCCTTTTTCGGAAGAGGACCATCGTAAACATAATTTCCTACAGGGTTGAGATTATGAATGTCATTTGTCACCTTAATTCCCGGACCAACCATTCCAATAAAACCTGAAAGTCCTTCGTGTGAGGGGATGTCTTTTATAAGCCAGTTCAGCCAACCAACAGCGCAATCTTTTGTTTCTTCCATCAAAGTTTCTGACCATCTTAACTGGTCTTCTTCAGAGTTACCCGTATAATCGTCTTTCCCACCGTGCCATCCTGTTTCAGAGTGAACTACCGGCATAGGTTTTTCTACATTGGCGTGAATATATCGAATCATTGTTTCCAAATACCTAAGCTGCCTGTCAAATATTTTCTCATCTTTAGTAAGATTTTCGTACCATTCAATTGTGAAAGCCGGAATATAAAGCGGATAAGTGTGCACGCCGATGAAATCAACAAACTTACTTGTTTCCTGGACATCTACTGCGGCATAACCATAAGGACCTCCCCATCCTGCCGGCCCCAAATTTTTCACCAAAGGAAAAAACCAGAGAACCAAATCAAGTGCGACCAAATGATTGGTGTCGTTTGCTCTAATTGTATTATTAAGAATTCTCATCTTTTCGGTATATTGGTGTTCGCGGAAAAGCTGCCAGTCGTAAAGTGCCTGGCTGCCTTCTTCGTTAAGCGAATCAAGATACCAATGTTCCGGTTTTTTATTCCTGAGTTTATCGAATTCAGAAGAATGGTGCAGAGCACTTTTATATTTATTAAAAATATTATTTTTCCAGCCTTTTTGGGTTTTTATCTTCCAGGCTTTTGCGATATTTTTATCGCTGCCGTATTTGTTTTCAAGCCATTTATCCCAGTTTTCTCTATCACCTTTATAGCCTATTAAAACAACTGCTTCAGCATCCAGTTCCCAGCAGAAAATAGCTTCTTCATCTTTATATTTTTTTGATAGAGTATCAAAAGCGAGGATCCAAAGTGGAAAAAAGGCGGTGTTCTGAATAAACGTGCCTTCTATTCTCGGTTCGGCGTAAAGCCTTAACCCGTATTTTCTTGCTGTCTTCACTATTGTGTCGATTTTTTTGTGATCTTCAGGTGTACCAACAACATAGTTTGCCGGATTTGAACTAACAACACTTAACCAGAAGGATATTCTGACAGTATTAATTCCGAGTTGTTTGGCCATAGCAAAATCATGGTCAAGCCATTTTTCGCTGAAACTGTCCCACCAGTGGTATGAGTCGGCTTTTTTGTGATGCTCATTCATATAATAACCACCCATTGGAAGAAACCGTTTGCCTCTGCTGTCAACAAAAGTGAAATTATCTTTTGCGACTTTAATAAAATCACCTTTTTTAAATTGAGTAGGTGAGTTGGAGCTTTTTACGGCTGTAATTGAGCAGGCGCAGAATGCTGCCAAGGAAATAGTGATTAGGAGAATTTTTGACACGAATTTCACAAATTTTCACGGATTAAATTAAAAAATTATTTTGCTGTAAATCATTTTGCAGCAACGAAGTAACACTGTACTCATGTTCATAATGAACAGCAGAATGATTTATTTAATACAATCTTTTTTTTATTAAAACAATAAAATATTTACTTCTTATCATTTTGCTTTCTGAATTAAATTAATCGTACTGCCCTAAAATCGTCCTGCAATAAAAGTTAATTATTTTGTTACCAATGGAACTTCTACAATTGTTCTTGCCGGGACTTTTAAGACCATTTTCATTTTCTTAGGTCTTGGAACGTTATCCGGGAAATCGGTTTCCCGAAAAATCAATTTCATTTCTTTGTCTTCATTTGTTACGTTATAGTATAACAATTTATCGTTAAAAATAGTAGATAAAATATTATTTACTTTGCCGTCAACGTGTATGGCATTCCATTCAGAATGACCAACTTTTTCACCGGCCGATTCACAAAGCCGGCCTGTAAGTTCAGCCAATTGATTTTGGGAAAGTTTTTTTGGATTAATAGTTAAGACGATTCCTTTGCCCATTTTTACAGCACCGGTTTTCCAAATGGATTTTTCATCAATAGCTTCAGCTTTAATTTCCGGAATAGGTTTTGGAAACTGTTTTTTCCATAGATTTGTATTATCGGCAATGTCGGTAATTGGTTCGGATTGGAGAACGATGAGTACTCCACCGTTTTCTACCCATTTGTGAACCTTTTGCCATGCGTTAGAATCAAGCCATGTTGCGCCTGCAAGAACAAGCTGCCGAACTCCGAGAGTTTTCAAAGCGCCGGTTTTAATCATCCGGTCATCAACAATTTCATAAGCCATAACATCGCGGAGCGGTTCCGATAACTCAAACGCGGGTTTTGACCAGGCATCTTCGGGATGAAGCCAGTGATCAAGTGTCGGATGCCAAACTGCAACTGTAGTTCGCGGAGAAGCACCGGTAAGATGTTTTTTGTATTTTCTAAAATAGTCGCGTGCCTGATCCATGTTGGGAAGATAATCGAACCAGGTTTCCACACCGTTTGAAATATCCATGAAAATTCTGTTCAGTTCACGCTCGCGAGGAACACCGGCAGGCGGCTCTGTGAAGTAAGGAACTTTGTAATGCCTGCATGCTGAACTTACACGGCGGGTTGGGAAATAACCGATATCGCCGGGTGATTGGCATGCTAGACCAAGTTTAGCCATAGCTTCAATGTGCCGACTTTGGTCATTGCCATATTTCGGGTTTTCTAATCCGTAGCCCAGGCTTGCGATCAATTCTTTTTCCCGGAAATGTTTTTTAACTATTTTAGTGACATTTGTAAGACAGTGAATCCAGGCTTCCTGATACCACTCGATAAAATCTATCCAGCGTTGTCGTGCAGCCAGTGATTCATCAAATTTTTGCGGCAGTTTTTTTGTATCCGGCATTGAAATTTCATCGTTCGATTTGAAATTTGTATTCCATGCTTCATTGATTTTGTCAACTGAACCGTAGAGATCGAGCATAGCTTTCCGAAAATCTATTTGCGCGAATTTATCTCCGCACCAATATCCCGGTTCAGCATTCTCCTGCGGCCTCAGCCATTTTGTGTATCCGGCGCAATAACCGATTTCGCCGTATTCTGTTGGCATAGCCAGGCGAAAGAATTTGATTTTATCACCGAGTTTCTCACTTAATTTGCTGTAAAAGTTTTCATAAATCTGTGACAAGTCAGGAGACCACAATGAAATTTGGGGTATAGACTTTCCGTTTTCGATATTTATATACGGCACAAATTTTTCAGATTTTTCATACCATTTTGGAGGAAAGTGAAGCCAGCAGAAAACGTTGTAATCAAATCCTGCTTCATTTAGTTTATTTGCGTTTTTTTCATGGAACGACCAGTCCCATTCGCCGGGTTTTTGTTCTATGCTGCACCAGGTTAAATAATCACACATAGCAGAACAGCTTATTCGTTTCATTGTTTCAGCAATTCCGTCTGTCATTGTACCGAAATCATTTGAAGTAGTACCCCAGTATTCTGTGAACAAGCCCACGCTTAAATTACCGGTATAAAATCTTATAAGAGTAGGTCCGATAGGTTCCATAGCATTTATTTTATTTGTTTGGGCGTATATGCCGAGAGTAAAAAAAACAGATAGTATAATAATTATTTTTTTCATAGCCACAACAAATAATTAATCTAATTTCTAATTGACCTAATTAATCTAAAAAATGACCAATGAACAGTAAGAAAAAATTAACAAAAGAAGAACATTTTCGTTTGGATTTTGGACATTTTTAATTGGGATTTGATTAGATTAATTAGGTCAATTAGGTTAATTAGGTTAATTAAAAATTATTCTGTTATAATGTTACGATTATTTCGTGTTCAGCGTTGTCTATTGGCAAAGGTTTTGCGAAATCGTATTCCATGCCGTCAATTAGCATTGTTTTAATTGAGGATTTTGTATCAATCGCGGACGAGGACGTACGCGCAACGTCGCGCGAAGCTCCTGCTTCGCGATTTATTGTAACATTATATTTTGTGTTTCTGAATTCTCTTGAGATTTTTACCGTTTTCCATTTTTTTGGTAAACACGGTTTGATGATTATACCGTCATAAGTCCGGCGTAATCCTATCATATTTTCTACAACACCGGGAACCATCCAGGATGCCGAACCGGTTGTCCAAATGTGTTCGCTCATGCCGGGCAGATAATCGTGGTCGGGACCGTAATACCCGTTTGCAAAAACGTTAGGCTGATTTGCAAAAGGGCGGTTCGGGTTTGCGGGATTAATATCTTCCCAGACTTTCAGAGCTGAATCAGCATCACCACGATCAAGAAAAGCGAGGAAATAAAAAGCGTTGCCATGACTATAAACGCTGCCGTTTTCACAAATGCCCGGGCGCAGATAACTTAATCTACCGACATTTGGAGTTGGTTTTGTGTATGTCGGCCAATTCAAAGCTAATCCCCACCCGCTGTCAAGAAATTTATAAACGGATTTATTTGCAGATTCCCATTTTTCATCATCACAAATTTTACCAAGTTGCGCCCAGCTTTGCATATTGAGAAAAATTTTACCTTCTTCGTTTTTGTGTGAGCCGATAGGTTGAGCGTCATCATCCAGCGCGCATAAATACCAATTACCATCCCAAGCGTGTTTATTAATATTGTCAGCCATTTCTTTATGCCAATTTTCCATGAGTTTTACGTCATCGGTTTTCCCGAGAAATTCTGCAAGCTCTTTCATAAGAAGTGCGCAGTAGCAAAAAGCCATTGACAGCCAAACCGTTTCGCCTTTACCTTTGCGGCATACGCCTGTAAGTGAGTCATTCCAGTCACCAAAGAAAGCGAGGCAAAGTCCGTGGCTTCCACGGTCTTCCTGAAGGCGAATCATTACCTGCATCAGGTGCTGATATACAGTAGCTTCACCTTCATCAAAGTAGGGTACTACTTCATTCAGAAAGTCAAAATCCCCGGTTTCTTTAACGTATTCGGTAATTGCGGAAATATTCCATGAAGCACAATCGGCATAACGCAAAGGATCAAGAGGATTCCAGCCACGCAGAGCGAAACCGTCATTATATTGATGAGTGAGAGCTTCACGCAGGTTTTTGCGAGCGAGTTTTTGATCCCAGAATAAAACTCCCTGGCTCATTTGAACTATGTCGCGATAACCTTTGTAACCCCATCGGCACCATGTAGCGAGATAATGTGCTTGCTGTACAGCCCAAGAATTCAGCATATTATTAATAGTATGGGATGGAGTATCGACCTGAAGTTTCGCCATTTTTTCTTCACGGTCTTTTTTGAGCGAGTCAAAAGAGTTACAATTCTCAAGATTCCCGTTCAGGTATTTTTCTTTGAAGTTCTTGATTGTTTCAAGATTTTCGCATGCACCGACAATAAATCGCATTTCATATTTTTCTGTATTTTGAAGTGAAAAATCGAATTGTAATCCGCCGCATGTTTTTATTACAGAAGCAAAGCTATTACTGCATTTTTCTTTTTCGAGAGCGAGGGGAGATTCTGTGGTTTTGTGCAAGCCTACAAAGGCGTCATAACTTGCATCCCATGCAACCGGAGTTTTATTTGAAGTTATAAAACCGTTATGGAGAGGGAAATCTATTTCGTCAAATTTTTGTGCGTCACCGCGAATAAAAATACCGTCTATTTCATCAAAATATTTTGCAATTCTATAAATCGGGCCGCCGTAAGTATCAACTCCCTGAATCGGGATTTCGAGGCAAGTGAACAAGCTTAGATTTCTTTTTTCAATACCGGTAGTTTCGATTTGCACATCCCAGATTTCAACCGGGTCTTTGCCAACCGGAACAAAAATTCTCCATACAACTTTTATATTATCGGTAACATTTTCAATGATCTGATAATTCAATCCCTGAGTGCATTTAAAGGATTCGTGATTTTTAAAAACCGGGTTAACTCCGACTGAAAAATATTCATCATTGTCGTTATCGCGGATATAAATAATTCGTTCTTGAGCAACAACATTATTCAAATAGCCTTCTCCGGACATGTGATTTCCGTATCCGTTGCCGCTTTGGTCAATCATCATAAAATATGCTTCATTGTAGAGCATATTATCATACCGGCGTTGAGGTTCCGGATTTGTAATAGAGATTTCTGTATTCATAGTTTTTGTAATATTGTTAATATAAATTTAAATTGACCTAATTTCTAATTAGATAATTTGTGCTTCATTTTGGTAAATCAGCAATTCGTTCTTTTAGAGGCGCGAGTTCAGGTAAAGAGTTTACCGGACTGTCCATATACCAATAAGCTGTAGCGCAGAAATCGTCTTCGCTTTCAACCATGACGAAATTTTCACCCAGCTCTTCGACTTCTTTAATAGAGAAATATTCACCACCTTTACCCGCCTTCATATATTTTTGTTTTGTATGCGTTTTTATATTATTCAGGAGGTCTTTTCTGGCGTTAGCGCCGCTAAGAGCCTGGATGATAACTTTGATATCCTTAT
This sequence comes from bacterium, assembly GCA_029933535.1. Taxonomy (GTDB): domain Bacteria; phylum Auribacterota; class UBA3054; order UBA3054; family B51-G9; genus B51-G9. Next base: position 7,970 of record JAOZNZ010000106.1, read on the forward strand.
GAAAATAAATGGGATCGGGTGCGTTAAAGCGGTAAAATCCGTAATATAAAGTTCTTGCAGAACCATCGCCTTGATCTGAAACATATTGACATCCCTGATACAAATCATCGAATTGATGTTGTCCCCAACCTGTGCCGATAAAGTCTTCTGTACCTGTTCCACAGAGTGTCGGCCATTTTTTATCACCATCGAGGAAAATTTTTACCTCACCTTCGCCAAACCATAAACCTTTCATCGCGGGATTTTGACGCATACCGATATTACAGCCGAGAAATCTTCCCGTACCGGAAATTTTTGGAAGTATAGTAAAATCTTCACGTGCTTTAGTAAAATTTTCACGTCGCCATGAAGAATGGAAATACATCATCTTGTTATTGTGATTTTCACCAAGAGTACAATTTATTTCATAGAAAATTCTGATAGTTTTTTTCGACTCGTTTGTAAGTTGAATCTTAGCGCTTTTTTTGAATGGCATTGGGATATAACAATTGTAGGAACGAGCTTCAGGGCATGAAAAGAATATGTTTTCAAATTTTGTCATTTTACCGAAAGTGTGACAATAAAAATCTCCCAGAGGAACCTGAACGGCGGGTTTTTTCGCCTCATCCCAGAAAATTTCAAGTTTGAGCGAACGCAAAACTTCCGGGTCGTTACAAGGTTCTGTAGTTGACCAGATTCTTCGAATGGTTCCGCTGCCTTTGATATCAGCCATAACAAGCGTTTCACCCGGCTTTACAAAAAAGAAAGGCGAACCCTTTCTGCCGAAATTAGCTTTCCCTGCTTCACCTTTTTTCCCGGATGTGTTTTCAGGTGTGTACCATCTCGTCTGGATATTCGGGTCGGGTTTTTGGAAAATTGAATCGTTGATCATTGCAGCTTGGGTGGTAAGGGAAAATAAAATGGATATAATATAACACACCCCGGCGCGTTGCGCCACCCCTCTCCAGAGGGGAATTGACCACCCCGCCCCTCGGGCACCCCGCCTTTGTAAGGAGGGGAGTAAAGTGGACTGATCCGGATTTAGTAAGACTTCACAGGTCGAAGTGGACTTGATGGACATGATAATTTCCTAAGTCGGTTGTTTTTTTATTTATAATTTAATATAATGTTCACAAGGGCAATCAATTG
>JAOZNZ010000671.1 GCA_029933535.1 bacterium
TTGAATAGCCGTAGGTTAAAACCTACGTCTATTCACGTTTTGCCCTTTCGGGCAATAAAAAATCATATTGGAGACAATTACCAAAGGTGAAATAGGCTTTTTACTATATAAATGGCTGGTTTAAGCCTAGACTAATGTTGTAATGTTTTTTTGCGTTTTTATGGACTTTACGCTTTTGCGACTTCATTACTTCTCATTTCACTTATTCAACCGCTTGACTAGCAATATCATAAAAATCGGCGCACCAAGAAATGCGGTGATTATCCCTACAGGTATTTCAGTTGGCGAAACTATTGTTCTCGCAAACGCATCGCAAATGATAAGCAGCGCACCGGCACCAAGAGCGGAAGCCGGCAGAACAATTCTCTGATCATTCCCTGAAAGTAATCTTACCGCGTGAGGGATTACAAGTCCGACGAAGCCGATTGGTCCTGCAACTGCAACAGCCGATGTGGTAAGAATCACTCCGGCACCGAGAGTAGTAAAGAAAAGTTTTTTAGTATTAACGCCGCGACTTCCCGCGAGAGCTTCTCCGAAAGCCATTTGGTTTAAGGAATGAGAATTTATCATGAGAAAAAATCCAGCAATAACCAGGAAAACAAAAATACTGATCAATTCACTGTAGCCAATAGTAATTATTCCTCCCATAACCCATCTATCTATCGCAACAAGATGCTGTGGATCAGCGAGAAATCTTAAAAACAAAAGAGCCGCGCCACAAAATAAATTTACCGCAACTCCGGCAAGAATCAATGTGTTAGTAGATGTATTTCCTGCCTTACGCGCAAGAAGCATAATAAAAATGGCTGCTGTTGTTGAACCGGCAAATGCTAAAATATATGTGGTTGAAAACGGTCCTATTGAAAAAGCCCAACTTGGAAACACAAATGATGCAGCCGCACATAATGTTCCAGCACTTGCTATTCCAAGAGTATAAGGAGTTGCAAGAGAATTGCGGAGCAAAACCTGAAAAGATGCTCCTGCAAGTCCAAGTGCGGCACCAACGCAAAAACCGAGTAAAACTCTCGGCACACGCTGTCTGAAAAAAATCATTGAGCTGATTGACTCGTTATCTGAAAAAAGATTTTGAAAGACATCAGAAACATTTATTTTTACTGCCCCAAACCATGGCGTGACAATAATAGCCGCCAACGCAATTATAAAATAAATTGCGAGAGTCAAGATCCAGTTTTTTAATGTTAAAGGCTTGTGCATTATTCGTTATTCGTTATTTGTTATTTGTTAATCGTTATTTGTTAATTGTTATTCGTTATTCAAATCCTGACACCCGACACCTGACACCTAATTAGGACGCTGGGGACAGCGTCCCTCCAAACTGACACCTGTTTTACCATATTTAAATTTAATTAAATTTAAATATCCGGTACTACCATTGGCCGCCCTGTTTCCGGATGTGACAAAATGCGAACTTTTTCTCCATAAACTTCACGAATAAGATCTTCGCGGATAACTTTTTCCGGTACATTATGCTCAAGAAGTTTACCATTAGAAACTAAAACAAGTTCATCACAGAAATGAGATGCTAAAGTTAATTCGTGAGTTACAATTATTGCCGTCATACCGTTATCCACACATTCCCGAACAAGTCCGTAAAATTCTATCTGATGGTGAATATCAAGTGATGATGTCGGTTCGTCAAGCAAAAGTATTTCCGGTTCCTGAACGAGAACAGAAGCAAGATGTGTGCGTTGAAGTTCACCGCCTGACAATTCGCTTAACATTCTGTGGCGAAGATTAATCAGATCTGTTTGTTCCAGACATTTTTCAATTACCTTATTGTCATTTTCGGTAAGAAATCCCATCAAACCCGTTTTCGCGAATCTACCGAAAGCGACAGTTTGCTCAACCGAGAAATCAAATTGTGTTGGGACACGTTGTGGCAGATAAGCGACAATATTCGCCCATTCTTCACTGGAATAATTTTCGACTGCATTTTCACCGACTTTTATTTCACCTTTGAAATCAAGCTTTCGCGCGAGAGCGGAAACGAGTGTACTTTTACCTGAGCCGTTAGGACCGATAATTCCCGTCAATTTTTCTGCGCTGAAATTTATTGATACAGGTCCCAGCTTCCAACCTGTTTTTTGGTATTGAAAGATCAGATTATTAAGCTGTATAGCTGAATTTGTCATGGAATTTCATTTGGACTTATTGGTCCTATTGGACTTATTGGACTTATTGGTCTTATTGGTTTTATTGGTTTTACAATGAAAATTTCGATATCGGTTCCAAATGAACCTTCATCGAAACGTTTTCTTGAATCTCAGCAATCTCTTTTTCAATTTCAGAAACGGATTCCGCGTTA
>JAOZNZ010000672.1 GCA_029933535.1 bacterium
AGAGCATTTTTTTCTTTATAATAATCATATCCGCCCGGGAAACGATTTACATTCCCGTCTGCGATTGATATTATTGACTCAGCAATATTTCTTACAAAAGTAATATCATGACTTACAAAGCAAACGGTGCCTTTATATTTTTTTAAAGATTCTTCAAGAGCTTTTCTACCGTTGATATCAAGATGAGTTGTAGGCTCATCAAGAAGAAGAAGATTAGGCGGATTAACAAAAATACGGGCAAATGCCAGACGGATTTTTTCTCCGCCACTTAAATATTCAATTTTTTTGTTTACTGCATCTCCGCTGAAACCAAAACTGCCAAGTGCCGCTCGAACATCCCTTTCAGTTTTTCCATTGCTCGAGCTTTTAACAACATTTAATGCTGATTGATCAGGGGGCATTGTTTCGGCAAATTCCTGTGATTGATAACCTATAACAACTTTATGGCCAAGCTGGCGTTTTCCAGATGAAGGCGGAAGTTGTTCAGCAATAATTCTCAGCAAAGTAGTTTTACCCATACCGTTATAACCAACGAAAGCTATTTTATCCCCGCGGTTAATTTCTAAATCCACATTATTAAAAATCCATTTTTCGTTGTCATAAGATAAGCTGATATTTTCAAGAGAAATGATGCGTGAACCGCAATGCGGAGGATTGGCGATTCTAATTTTTGATAAATTCGGACCTGAATCAGGAGCCTGCACATCTTCCATTTTTTCCAACTGTTTAAGCCGGCTTTGCACTTGCGACGCTTTAGTATTTTTGGCCCGAAATTTTCTTACAAATCGTTCGATTTCATCTTTTTTTCTATCCTGATTTTTTTTAGCTGAGATAGCCGTGATATATCTCTGTTCTCTTTCTTTGACATAATAATCATAATTTCCCTGATAGCGTGTAAGTTTTCCGTTTTGCACTTCAACAGTTATGCTGGCAAGTGAGTTAAGTAAATATCTGTCGTGTGAAATTAGCAGAACAGTTCCCTGATATTCTTTTAATGATTTTTTTAGCCATTCTATTGCCGGTAAATCAAGATAATTTGACGGCTCATCAAGAAGAAGAATGTCCGGCTCAGCCACAAGCACGCGAGCGAGTTCTGCTCTCATTTGCCATCCGCCGCTGAATGAATTGAATTGGTTATGAAAGTCGTCGGCTTTAAACCCGAGTCCGCTCAGAGCGGCTTCGGTTTTATTTTTCAGGTTATAGCCGCCCAGGTGTTCAAATTCTTCCTGAAGTTCACCCAGAAGTTGTAAATTTTTATCTAAGTTTTCCTGATTATCATCATCCAATTTGTGGTGAAGAATTTCTATTTTTTCTTCAATAATTCTTAAGCGGGGAACTGCGTTAGAAGTAAAGTCAATTAATGAAATATCGATATTATGAGGATTAAGTTGCTGATGAACATAACCGATAGTAGAATTTTTTGGAAAAACAACATCACCGTTATCGGGTTCTTCCTCGCTTGTAATCAATCTGAAAAGTGTAGTTTTGCCGGCACCGTTTGGACCCACAATACCAACACACTCGCTTTTGTTTATACGAAGCGAAGTGCTATCAAAAATGATTTGAGGACCAAATCTTTTGTTTATATTTATAAAATCTATCATTAATATATGATACCAGAATTGGCGATAAAGTGAAAGAAGTAAGCCGCGCTCTTGACCGGCGTATGCCTGGTTCCCAGCGCGAGCAGTGGAGAAGTCGGGTGTCAGGTGCCAGGTGCGAAGGTGGGAAGTCCGAGATCCGAGGTCCGAGGACGGAGGACGGAGGACAGAGGATGGAAGACCGAGGTTGTGAAGGTGGGAAGGTGCGAAGGTGTGAAGGTGGGAAGGTGGGAAGGTGCGAAGGTGTGAAAGTGTGAAAGTGTGAAAGTGTGAAGGTGTGAAGGTGTGAAGGTGTGAAGGTGTGAAGGTGGGAAGGTGGGAAGATGCGAAGGTGGGAAGTCCGAGATCCGAGGTCCGAGGACGGAGGACGGAGGACGGAGGACAGAGAATGGAAGACCGAGGTGGGATGGAGTGATGGGAAGAATTAAACACTCAATAATCAACAGTAAAATGAGCAATGTAAAAGTAAAGAATGATTTCCTAACTTTGTGATGACTATGAGTGCATATTACTTCGTTAGGAAAATTTCTTCCACGAGCGCCTGCGGCCTCGGGACAAGTTGTTGAATATTAACATGAGTACAGCGTTACTTTATTAGGAATATTAAATTCGGAATAATGGAATTACCTGATGATTTTATTTTGATGTTTTGATATAATGTTAGGGACTTGGAGAGATGCCGGAGTGGTCGAACGGGTCGGTTTCGAAAACCGATGTACTGGCAA
>JAOZNZ010000673.1 GCA_029933535.1 bacterium
AAAAGATTACGAATCATCATATTTTTTAAGGAGTTTTAATCTGTCGCTTTTTTAGATTTTCAAACCATGAAATCTCTGCATTGTCAACCGAATTTTCATGGTTGTATTAATTATTCTGTCACCCTAACGAAGTAACACTGTACTCATGTTCATTATTTTGCCAATATAATATTAATTATTTTGATATTAATCATTTTGACAAGATAATTTTTACAGTTAATTTATAAACCGTTGAAACGGTTAACCTGTATTTTATATTATTATACCCACGACTAAAGTCATGGGTTGATATTCATTTTTTTAGATAAGTATGATACTCACTCGCTTTTTGTCTTTATTAATTCCGCGCCACAATAAAGACATTCAGGATTATATGGAGACGTTTCCATGCCGCATTCGTGACACCTTTTCATATCTATACTATCACCAATCGGTTTTCCTAAAGAAACACCGATTAGTTCAGAAAGATATTCAACAAATTGTCTTGATTCATTCCCCTGCGTTCCGGCATAATCCACAACATCATCACCGCCTAACAGAACACCTGTCCAGCCGGTAGAAACAGATCCTTCCCCATAAAAAGAGCAGACGAAATATTTTTCTTCATTTTTTGTGACTAAATAAACGGCAAATCGCTCCACTTCATCATGAGCACCAATTCCTGATGAAGTTCTTCCCCAGCTGGTTCCCCATGATTCATAAGAATAATCAATATGGCAAACATCATCGAAATCGAGTTGTATAAAAGAGTGGAAGAACCATGCGAATTTTCTACTGATATTAATTTTTTTTAGTGAAGGAATAATTTCAATTTTATGCATATACGAAAACAAAGAAAATAATTTTTTCAGAAAACTCGTTTCTATAATAATTGAGTTTTTTGTTTCAATTATTGAAGGGCGGAATGTTAAAAATCCTGATTCTGAGGTGTGTATACTCATTATTTTTTTGGAGTGCAGTAATAAAGGAATTTACGCGATAGCGAAAATTTCATTTACTGCGTTAATTTATTTTCGCTCAATGCGAAAATGAATTATAAATCCTGCGAAAACAATTAGATGTCGCTTTATTATTTTTTTCGGGTAATTCTGTTGCTAAAGCAACAGCCGCATTAAATGCCGCTTTATATTTTGCAAAGGTTTCAACGCGGCTTTATTAATGCACTCCAAAAGTTTTCGCAAAGATTTTGATATAATTTTTGCTACACACTTTTTAAGGAACGAATATCTTCCCCGCCTTTAGGCGGGGAAGGGGGATTTATTTAGATCCGGTAAAGAACTATAAACGTCTTCCTCTTCCGATTTTGCTTTTTCTTAACGTCAGCTCACAGCTACACGAAACGCCCGAGTGTTTCGTGTAGTCGTGAGGCATGATATTTTATATGAGAATAACTTTCTATAATACTCCAAAGCAGGGATGCTTTGGTTACTTTACTTCTTCCTCTTTCACAGGCACAATAACTTCCTTCTTATCATCAACCATTTTACCGAGATATTCAGGCAACTGAACTCCAGCCATTGAAGCTATATCCTGGAGCGGTGGAACACTTTTAATCAAACCCGAAACAAAATTAGCTGTTGAAGTACCTTTACCTTCACCACCCGCTGAATCCCAAACAGTAATTTTATCAATTTTGATATTTTTAATTGCTTCTACTTGTTTAGCAACAATATCTTCGATTTTTTCTACCATAAGTAATGTCGCTGTGGATTTCGCATCACCATTACAACTCTCTACCAACGATTTATAACCTTCAGCTTTACTTTCAAGTACCTGTCTGATACCTTTTGCTTCAGCTTCGTATTTGTAAAGAACACCATCGGCTACACCTTTAGCTTCACGACGGGTTTTTTCAGCTTCCGCTTCAGCCGATATCTCAATTTTCCGTTTATCGATTTCTTTTTTAACAACTTCTTCAGCGTTAAGCCGTTCCTGTTCAGCAAGATACTGCGCTTTCTGAATTTCTACTTCCGCCTTACGTTTTGCTACTTCCCCGAGTTGTAAAGCGGCAGCTTTTTTGACATCAAGTGCGGCATTAGAATCCGCTATATTTGCTCTTGCTAAATTTTCTCCTGCTACAGCTTCAGCTTCCTGACCTTCAACATAAATTCGTCTGTCTGCGCGGGCTTTTTTCATGCCTTTTTCTGCCGTAGCTTCATTTTCAGCAACGCGAATATCTTTTTCGCGATAAGCTTCCGATTCGCCGATCGCTCCTATTTTTTGTTGATTAGCGACATCGACTTTTGCTCTATTAACAGCCTCTGATGCGGCTTTCTTACCTATGCTTTCAATATAGTCTGATTCATCAGTAATATCGGTAA
>JAOZNZ010000107.1 GCA_029933535.1 bacterium
ATATATTTATCAATTCAATTGTAGCCATAAACCGATCCTTTATAATCTTAAGAAAATAATTTATCTCGCCTATTTATGTTTACTGATCCAAATGTCCTTCACGAATGACTTTATACTTTCCGCTTTCAGTATCCAGGTCATAAATATTAAAATTTGTACGGATATTAAAACCTTCATAGCGAACAGCAAAGTTCACTGAGCCGGATCCTTGTTCAGGACAACTAACAATTCTGTGAAAAACTCCGCATGGCCATACCAGCATTGCTGCTCCGGTATAACAAACTTCATTTCCGCGACAAACTTTATCAGCTGTGACAGAAAAATGTTCAACTTTACCATGTTCCGGAGTGTAAATCTTTTAAAGTAATAATTTTATAAAGATTTTCTACCTGTTCAAGAATCATGATTCATTCCTCCATTTATATACAAAATAATTTACAGCAAAATGATTTTTTTATTTGTTTTAATTAATCTCTTTGACACGGATTATTGGGAATCCGGCGTATGCCCGGACACAGAACACACGGAAAAAATAAAACTTTTAATTCGTGGTAATCCTCGCCATTCTTGTAACATTCTTAACCCACGATTATTCCGTAAAATCTGCTGATAATTGGCATTTTAATTTTCCTTTTTAATAATGTCCGTGTTGTGCAGCGCCTCAAAAAGCAGGCGTTTAAGCTGGCTGTTCCAGTCATATCGTAATAATTCATCACAGCTTCTGTTTATTGATTGCTTATTGGGATAGAACTTCATTCTGCCTTTTGCTCCACTGATGTTAAAAATTAATTTACGACCGAGGGCTTGGAGTTTTTTAAGAGGGAATTTGATTTCAGAATGCCATCTTATGTTTCCATTTACGTAATTAGTGGAAAAACCGGCCATAGTAATGCCATACTCCCTCCTAACATAGTCCAGTACCTTTGATTTTTCAGCTGAACCGGAAAATGGCCAGGAAAACGCTGTTCCATCCGACAAGATAAGGACATGTAGCATTACTTCATTGTCTGATAGAATTATCAAAGGGAAATGGTCTATCGGCTCTTTATTCTCTTTAATTCGAAAAGTTTTTTTATTTAGATTAGTCGAACAAATAATTCCTAAAAAGTAGGGAGAGCGCTTTACTCCAAAATTCGTATTATAAGAGGTATTAATTGACAAATAAAACCAGTCGGCATCATACATACATTGCACATAATGTCGATTATACGATTTCTTTCCAACTTTATATCCAATATACGAACCGCGTTTACATGCCATCCACTCTTTAGTACCTCGTTCGGAATCAATAAGCACTTTGTCTTTAGTGAAGTAACAGAAAATTGGAGAACCTGTAGCAACTGGTTGTGAAGAATGCGCTGTGCAACCTGCGAATATGCAGAAAATTATGCAGAACAAAATGCGTGAATTAATGTTAATCATGATTCTTTTTTCTTGCATTACAGGGACTTGTTATTTGTTAAAATTCTTTTAACTTTTTACTTGAGAGTTGAAAATTCGATATTGGAACTTCTTTTTGATATTTAAATATAAGTCTCAACTTCGCCCGAAACTCTCCGGGCGCTTCGCGAACGATTGAACTGAGCAGCGGCGCAAAAAAACTGGTAGTTAAGCCGGATGCTCCAGTGATTTTGTTATTTGTTAAAATTCTTTTTCAACCACGGAATATTGGGAATCCGGCGTATGCCCGGACACAGAACACACGGAAAATATAAATTTCTTAATTCGTGGAAATTCGTGAAATTTGTGTCTCTCTTTTCCTTTGCGGGCTTAGCGAACTTAGCGTGATATACATTTTTTCTCTCGCAAAGGTGCCTAACGAAGTAACATGTATTCTCATGGTCAAGCTCGCAAAGTTAATAAAAATAATTAATTACTTATTAGAATTTCTTTTACTTTTCTAACGCTATTTCGGAAATAACGTCTGCAATGACGCTTGAAATGGCCGTGCGAAGCGCGGCTTTTCAAGGTACGGGTCCGGGCATCTTGTTGGGTAACTCTTCGTAAGTGAATCCAAGTGTCTCGGCTGCCTCCTGTCCCACAATATATCGTGCGTGGCTCTTCGCTTTGCCAGGGACGATCACATCAAAATGTTGGAGGACAAAATCGAGAACCGTCACACGTTTCGCCTTCCTGAGTGTATGCTCTCGCTTGAAGAAGTAACGCCCGCCCTTGAACCTTGAATTCGGGCTCGCGTATACAGGTAACTCTTCGGGCGTGTAACCTGGTTGGAAGGAGACCATAACACTGATGTGGTCGAGATGATGACGGACGTCGGTGACCTTCCATTTTCCTGCCTGGTAGTCATTGGAAATGAAAGCGACGCGTGGCAGGTTTCCCTTGAAGTGAGCAATGAGGACCTGAGCGGCATTTGCCGCCGACAGCGCTTTGACCTCGATGCGCGTGAGAGTTGATGTGGCGCACGTAGAGGGGATGCCTCCGAGCAGTGAATTAATTTCCTGACTTCGCTTCCCGCCTGACGCGCGACCGAGGGGCACCCAGGATTGTATGTCAGGTGACGCAAGATCGTATACCAGCCGAAGGTTGTATTCTCCAGGCGCGGTGAAGCCGGACTGCGGAAACGGCCAGCCCAGATAACAACGTACAGTTTCCCCCGGTTGAATGGATACGATGTCCTGCCGTCGCATGGGGTTTATGTTGCCACACCTTCCTCCGAGTTTGAGATCCAGAGGATCCCCCGTGCCGGACTGGATCTGAAGGCTCAATCTTGGGTAACGCCAGTGGTACCAGGAGCCGTCGAGTGGTTTCACTGCGTTGACGGTCTTGCCCGAGGTGTTCCGCAAGTCGACTTCCAAATGGGGGTGCTCTCCGACAAGGAGAAATGGGGGTGCTACAATGTCGACCTCGATGGGGCCATCTCCCATCGCAATAGAGAATGGCAGTACGGCTATCGCCCCCGCTGCGTTTGTTTGTTGTGCATTTTGTTTCTTCCCGGATAAGAATTCCCTTAAATATCTCCTGGCTTCATCTCGTACAGTCTTGTTCTTGTCATTCTTCATCTCTTCAAGAATTGGTGTAGCCTTATCGGCACTCATTCTGCCCAAAGCATGAACGACAGTTAGTCGTATCTCATCCATTTCATCATCCCGTCTTGACAGCAAGAATGGAATCGCTTTCGGATGTGGGCTCTCTGAAATTGCGTGTATTGCCGTATGTATGATGTTTTTGGCAAGGGAATTGGCAGTAGCCATTGTTGTTGATCCCCTAATGAAGTCTTCTCCGGAGACTTCAAGTCCATATTTCAGCCCTTCAAACGCAGAGTCATTATTGAACTTGGAGAGCGCGTTTAGCGCGTGAAACTTCACATTATATCTGCCTGACTTTAGGGCTTTCAAGAAATATGGCACAACTCTTTCATCTTGAATATTCTCTAACTTCTTGATTGCAAAAGATGCATCTTCATACCTGTCACTGAGTATCTCTTTTCCAAGATGTCCAATCAGTTCTCCCATCTTTGCTTCGTTCAAAGGCGTTACCGTAATCTTTGCACTTGCTTTTGACTGGATATCCGTCGTCTTCTCCTTAGAAGACCACATCTTATTTGGCACATAATTGTTAATCTTGAGTATTCTCCCGGCAGTAATCGTGTAGCTGCCGGTTTCCTCAAAGGCCGCCCAATTTGGCAAGAATAGTTGGAACGTATATTGACCTTTGGCAGGTATCCGTTGCGGTCCAAACATACCACCCATGCTCATTCCCGCATTGGGTTGCGGAACATGTTTGTTGTCTTTCCCTACCACAATAACAGTGAAACTTTCCGGCCTGCCGAGTCTATTCCGATAATCTCCTCCTACAAGCACCTGCAAATCCTGATCTGATTGATTTTGAACAATGAAAGGGACGTAAATGGGTTCACCAAGCATTATCGTTGTCTTGTCTGGAACAAGGCTGGTTCTGATCTGGTGTCCATTGACAGTGTAGGTTTCGCCGGCAACTGGCAAGGCCTGCAAAATCAAGAGAACCAGGACTAAATGGAGGAGAAGCGTATAATTAAGTTTTCGTATCAATTGCATTTCTTTTCCTTATGTATTATCACAGCATAACGCCGTGAATCACGCTTCGTCGCATCAGCGACGATAACGTGCATTCATCTGGTTCGGTGTCCTTCTTGCCTACGCTGTTCAGACCCCGGCGAGATTCTTGCACAACTATTCGGACCAGGTAAAGATCACGATATCGCCCGGGTCAACGAGTTTCATAAACACGTTCTTTTCGAGCGCTGCTGCGGACCCGTCCTTGCCGATGACGGAGATGTCTTTCGTGCGGTCGAAAGTGATCCTGAGTACCATGACGTGAGCGTAGTCCTTGTTCACGACGACCAGGTAGCGGTTCTTCCCGTTCACCAGTTCGGAGACGATCGCGCCGTGCTGGCCCTGGGCGATGAATGATGCCACCGGCGAGGCGGGCTTATACCGGGTCGTCCCATTCGGGACAGGGCCTTCCTTCTGGCGCGGGACATCCGTTCCGAGCTTGCCCGCGTCCCACCACTGGGCCTTCTTCCCCGTGTGATCCACGCGCAGGACGCTTGAGCTCTTGAAGACGCCGGCGATGGCTTGGATCTCTCCGTTGAGTGTCTTGACGCTCTCGTAAAGTGGGCCTTTCGTGCCGTCTGCGTTAATCGGGCAGTAAAAGTGGTTCACGTTGGGTTGCCAGTATGGGAAGTATTGCAAAGCCTGTGCCCCGTAGGCAAGGTTCGCGTGCATCTGAAGCCTCAGCTGGGGGAGAGTTGCCGGCGTGAACTTGTAGTGGGTGGAGGAGAGCGCGAACGCCCAGAATGGGATACCCTTTGCCTTCGCCGCTTTCGAGACGATCTCCAGGTTCTCGTACCAGCCGGGTCGTACCGAGTAATTGCTGATCGGGTAGTTGTCGAAGGACAGGAACTCGACCGGGACCTTGGCGAGGAACTCGTCGACATGCTTCTGGTATGTTGCCGTGCCAAGTTGATTGGATGAGGCGCAGTTTGGGAAGAGGTTGATGTAGCAGGGATGTTTCGTGTCGACAGACCGAATCCGACCGATCGTCTTGGCTAGCGCCGGGAAATCGCTGGCGGACGGCTCGTCCGCGACGAAATAGCCCGCGAGCGCGGGGTGGGACTTGAGGTGCGCTACGGCTGTCTCCGGTGTGTTCTTCAGCTCTCGGCAAGTCGGGATGAGCTTGATACCAGCCTCATGCGCGGCGTCCAGTGCCGCGTCGACGTCTGCGAGACTCCCTTTCCACGAGTGTGCCAGAATTCCGTGGGTGACCCCTCCTTCCGCCATGAGCTTATACGCGGCTGCGGAGGTCTGGTTCAGCGGCACGGACCAGTAAGCAACGATTGGGATCCGGTCGTTTTCCGTAACAGTGGCGGTCGCTCCCATTAGTCCGGACACGAACAGCCTGGTCACGAGGAACACTGCTGCGCTTCTTTTCATCATGTTCCCTTTCATTGTGTCGCCTTTGTTAAAAATTTCATGATTGCATTTTGCGAATGTAGAAGATATTCCTTGGCATCATAATCTTTACATTTTTTGTTCTGCGTAATTCTTTTAAAGTAATAATTTTATAAAGATTTTCTACCTGTTCAAGAATCATGATTCATTCTTCCATTGTTAGATTTATATTTTTTTTCTACGGAACATTGGGAATCCGGCGTATGCCCGGACACAGAATATACGGAAAATATAAATTTCTTAATTCACGGTCCCTTCCACAAGCTGAAGGGCGTTCCGGCCTTGGCAGCCGGGCCGGGCTTGTAATCCTCGCATCCTTTCCGGGACAGGAGCTTGCCCAAGGTCCTTACCGTTGTCTTTCCACCCATCTTGGAATGAACTGAGATCCCGCCGCACCGTTTTTCCTTCAGGCAATCCGGTGGCAGCGAGTCCAAGGCGTTGAGAACCGCCTTGGCCACACCCCAAGGCGTGACACTGCCTGCCCAACACGGGCTCCCGAGGATAATACCCTCGTAATCTGCAACTGTCGAGGCCCGGAAGTCATTCACGGCGACTAGGTCCGCCTCGGACCCGGCCGATCGAATTCCTTCCACCGTTGCGTTTGCGGCGTCCAGTGCTGTGATTTATGTGCTCTCTGTAATTTCGACACTTGCGACTTGATATTCGGCACTGCCGAATGCCAAAATAGGATAGAATATGAATGGGAGGAGAAGCAGTCCTATTGCGAATCCGACTCCTTTTCCGAAATTATTTGCGATTCCTATCGCTGCTATGATTGAGATGACAATATTGACAATTGGGATGAATAGCAGGATCAGCCACCATCCTGGTTTTCCGGCAACTTTCAGTAAAATGTATAGGTTGTAGAATGGGATAAGTATTGCCCATCCCGGTTTACCTGCCTTTGTAAAGACCTTCCACATAGCCGCGATAATAAAGATTATAATGGCCAGTTGAATAATTAGAATAATTAGAACAGTTACATTACTTCCGCCGGTTGCTAATGTTTCTTCCATAATTTCCTCCTTGTTAATTTTTGTGTGACATTAAATGTATATAGTATACAACACCGGATTTATTATAACCTTTTTATTAAGAAATGTAAAGAATGTGTGGTGAGTGGTAGATGGTGAGTAGTGAGTCGTGAATGATGGATTGATGGAGAACCACCCGCCCGTTGGGCACCCCTCCTTGGTAAGGAGGGGAACTGGAGGAATGGAGAAATGAAGTTGAAAAGCCCCCTCACCCACCCCCGATGGAATAATCGGAATGTTCTATTTTAAAAAAGGGGGATTTTTCTTGGCTCAATGGATTATTTAGGGTGCATCTTGATTCACCAAATAAATTAACAGGAAATTATATTTATTAATATCAAACAATTTCAACTCTTTTATATCGACAGAATCATGGTCGACAGAATCATTTTGAATACAGAGAAGATTTTAAATTTATTAAATTAAATTGAATTCATTTAGATAGTAATAAAATATTAATTTACTAATGTCCATCATTATTTTCAGTTTGTTTGTATTTAAACCATTTTAAAAAATGATTCTGTCGACCATGATTCTGTCAATTATATTTTTTTTGGGATTGTATGCGATTATGAAGCCGCCGTCCTCATCGAGAACGGCTACAGCTATGAAATAATGTGCCTTAAAGCACAGTCATAACGTCAGACAAAATCGGGATTGCCAACCCACTAAAAAAACATTGATCCTATTTTTCTTGCGGCTATTGCTTTTTCTGACTTTTATTGATTAGATCCGTTATGACTTGAGCAATTTTATAATATCCTTCCGCATTTGGATGCACATAGTCACTCTTCAGAGAAGAACTGGAAAGAACATCGGCGATGATGGCGGAATCATAAGGAATATCGTGCTCCTTAGCAAGTTTCTTATAAAATGAAGGCACATTGAGGAACAGGCCGGGCGACGGAACTCCTATAAGTATTACATCCGCTCCGGCATTTCGGGCAATTAAAATCATAGCATCGAGATTCTGTTTTGTAATCTTTTTGTTTTGATTGCGAAGCATATCATTTCCGCCGTGACAGATTATAACGAGATCCGCCTTCTCTTTGCGTAAGATGGTTGGGAGTCTGTCAAGGGCTGAGGTCGTGTCTTCACCGGGCACTCCCGCGTTGATAACGCGACATTGAAGCATATCCGAAAGTACTGCCGGATAGCTTTGAGCGTTCTCTGTTCCTGTTCCGAAAGTCAGGCTGTTGCCAAAAGCAACCACTACCGATGATTCTGACAATGGATTAATTTCGGGATTTCTTCCGCAGCCAATACTCATGGCAAGAAAGCAGAGAACACCTATAAATGAGATTCGTCTCATGTTTGATGCAATGAAAATAATGGAAGTCTCATTGTTTTATTTTTGTTTAGTTGCTTTGACATTGATTCTTCTAAATGTCTCAAAACATGTATTATCTTCTTGTTTTGTTTCTTTTATCATTTGCTTAACTACATAATTTCGAAATGTATTTTTCTCGTTTTCAGGAATGCATTTCAAGAATGGGACAATGCTTGGTTGATCAATCCATTTTGTCATTACTGAACTACTCTCAAAGTACCTATCAGCATTTTCTCCCCAAATTTTCACTTGATTAAATTTTGTATTTTGCATGAGAAGTTGATACTCCTCAATGCCTGGCATAAACCACGGCCACGAAAACTCCTGGAAATATTTTGAATACATTTTATCTGCCATTGCTTCTTTAATTATTTTATAAAAAAAAGAGCAATTTCCATCTGCAGCGAAATTGAATCTTATTGATCCACCACTTTTAAGGGCCGAATATGTGTTTTGTAATAATTTTTTGTGATCTATTATCCAGTGAAGTGCGGCATTTGAAAAGATGAAATCAAACTCATCAATGTATGAAATTGAATTGATGTCTTGTAAGATGAATTTACAATTTTGCTGTTTGCTGCCTCGTAAGGCTGTGTTAATCATCCCTTCAGAGGCATCAATACCAACGACTTTTCCATCAGGAACCATTTCAGCTAACAGATTCGTTATTGTCCCGTCACCACACCCCAAGTCGAGAATTGTTTCATTTCCGTCAAAATGCAATTCACCCAAGATTTTATTGGCCCATTCCTTTTGATGAGTTGATGCCTTTTTATACTTTTCTCCATCGAATTCAAAGGGCATTATATTCTCTCCATGGAATTGATTCATGAAAGCTGACAATCTGAACAGAGCAGCGACGCAAAAAACTGATACATAAACCGCCGCGCCCCACGCATGCCGTGGTCTGATCCAGTGATACTATTATAAGTTTTTATTATTGCCACTAAGACACTAAGGCACTAAGTTATTTTATTAGTCGAAAGTCGAAGGTCTAAATTTCAAAGGTTGGATAAACCACTCACTACTTGACTACTCACTATTTTCCTTTGTAATTTATTTATTCCCCCTTTTCTAAAGGGGGGCAGGGGGATTTAGACATTTAATTTTGTTATTTTCTTATATCTACTTAGTCGGATTCCACTTGTCGAACACGGATATATCATCCCCACTCATTACATCACCTGTCCCGTTCTCGGTGATCAATTCTCCTGAGGCGTTGAGAATG
>JAOZNZ010000674.1 GCA_029933535.1 bacterium
ATAATCATCGGCCGTTACTTCTTTAAGATATAATTCTGCTTCTCTGTCGGAACCTGTGTTATTTAGGTCATAAGTTACGGCAATGGCGTACCATGTATCTAAAGCAATCTCCGTAATTCCAAAAATCATACGATTCGCACCGCCGTCTCTTGCTGTAACTACCCTGAGCATCTTCGTGCTCGGGTCCAACTGAAGATTAAAATAAGGATAATTACCAACATGACCACTAGTACTAATTAACTCCCCTTCTTTGCAAACTATCCCGGGTCTTGCAGCTATCGAGTTAGTGCCATATCTGTTAAACTTAACAATCGCTTCAATTGTCCAGCCGGCTGTATTAAAACTCTTTGTGTCAATCCACTCACTTCCCGATGTTCTGAGATATTCTCCGGCAATAACATTAGTTACCGCAAAAGCTGCCGCAAGCTCATTTGTAGCTTGAGTTATAGGAACAATTTCAAACGGGATATCATTAGTTCCGGTTGAGCCGTATGAAGTTATAGTGCTGTTATTACCTGAGGAATCCAAATAAGAGCCGTTTTCGACTCCGTTTGTGCCATCCTCGAACCGCCAATAAGCGACAGTAGCTGCTGAAGCTATTTGGCTTGCAAAAATTATTAAGGTTAACAACGTTATTAATTTAAAGTTTTTCATTTTGTCTCCTTTTTAGGAATAAAAATATAAATTTTTTATTTGTTGATTGAATTTTGTTAATTGTTTTTGATAGAATAACCGGGATGTTCCACTTTACAAAAGGGGGATTACTTGCAGCTACATTTTTCTCGCAAATTTCACGCAAATAATTGTAACTGCCAGCGAAGAATGAGCCGGTGGATCTTTTTCATGAATCCACAGGCTCACTCAGTTCGCGTTAAAGCGTTACACTCTATATCTGCATCGAGTGCAATTTAAGTTTACTAATTTTACTTTCTGCGAAAAGCAAGCAAAGCAATAGCAATTCCACCAATTACAAGACTTGGTTCAGGAAGGACTCCTAGAAAAGCAGTATTCGTAAGAACTACATCACTGATACGAACTTCGTCAATTGTGCCGTCAACATAGCCTTTAGCACCATTGTCACGGAATCCACGGCCAATTGTCCATGGTGTGTCACCGTTAAGATCAATTCCTGACCATGGTCCGCTTGTGCCGCCTTCTCTATTATATGCCAAATCTCCTTCGGCCATAAGATAAAGTTCAGCTTCTCTGTCACTGCCACTTGCACCACGGTCATATGTTACAGCAAGTGCATACCATTTCCCAAACTCAATTGTCGTAGTTCCATAAATTCTACGTTCGGCTGGTGAAGTCCTTGAGGTAACTACCCGAATCTTATTGTTCTCGTCCAATTGAAGGTTAAAGAAAGGGTAACTGACGTTATTTCCTTCTTTACATACGACTCCAGGCCTTGCATGTACATCCCAGTTGGTGTTGCTGTTAAACTTGACAATCGCTTCAATCGTCCAGCCTGCACCATTGAAATCGAAAGTATCAATGTATTGACTGCCATCTGTAGTGAGATAATCTCCTGTAAAGGCATTAGACCCACTCTCATAAGTGGCGGCAAGCAGATTTGCCTGTCCGGTCTGCGGAACAGTTGGCCACGGCACATCGGTGGTTCCGGTTGCACCATCTACTGCCATGGTACTGCCATTACCTGACGAATCAACATAAGTGCCATTTACTACACCGTCTGTTCCGTCTTCGAATCGCCAGTAGGCGACTGTTGCGGCATTCACGCTCAGGCAAAGCATAATTACCGCCATTGAGAAAATTAGAGTTTTTTTCATAACTTTACTCCTTTTGGTTTTCTTATTTCACAGGGAAAATAAGATTATTTTATTATTGTTAATTGTTTTTACTTTCCCCCTGCGGAAAATAATTTCATTAATTTTAGATTTTAGATTTGTGATTTTGGATTTATACATTATCAACTAATAATCACAAACTGATATTCAATATTCTTCAAATTCTCTTTTGTCAAGAGATACTCTTTTACACCTTCCCACTTTCCAACCTTCACACCTTCGCACCCACGCCAATGGCGTGGCAAGCTTTACACTTTCCCACCTTTTTAATTTATTCTGTGCACGAGCACGGAAAGTTCTATTAAAAAAGCGCTTATGCACAATGATGTTAAAACATGTTTCTTTCACTTGTCAAAAAAATTAAACTACCTACCCAAAGCAAGAACCAGGCATGCGCCGGTCACGTGCTTTGGTTACTATAATTAACTACTCCTCAATAATTCTTCAAATTTTCTTTTGTTAAAATATCTATTGGAATAATTTGTTCTTTTTTTACTTTCTCTTTTA
>JAOZNZ010000675.1 GCA_029933535.1 bacterium
AAACGCTGGGTGGATTATATGAAAAAAGAAGCGGACAATTCTTACCTGTTTACTTCAGGATTCCATTACGGCGATTGGCTGGCTTTTGCGACTGACCGGTCTGATTATCCCGGAGCAACTACTTGCAAGGAAATAATTTCGTCTGCATTTTTTGCTTATTCGACTTCATTATTAATAAAAGCCGCAAAAGTATTAAATAAGAAAGATGATACCGAGTTTTATGAAAAGCTCTACAATAATATTAAGAAAGCTTTTCAGGATGAATTTATAACTCCAAACGGAACTGTAACTTCAAATACTCAAACAGCTTATCTGCTTGCATTAGCATTCGATTTAGTTCCGGATAAATTAAAAGAAAAATCAGCAAAAAAACTTGCTGACGATGTCAAAAAGTTCGGTCATATTACTACAGGTTTTGTTGGAACACCTTTTATTTGTCATGTTCTTACAAAATTCGGCTATAATGATTTAGCGTATATGCTTTTAAACAGAATTGAATATCCCTCATGGTTATATCCTATCACCAAAGGCGCAACAACAATATGGGAACGCTGGGACGGAATTAAACCTGATGGTTCCATAAACACAAAAGCTGCTTTTTCAAATGATGAAGATGAAATGATGAACTCATTCAATCACTACGCTTACGGTGCAATTGGGGACTGGATGTACAACACAGTTGCAGGTATAAAACAGGACGAAACAAGCTCAGGTTATAAAAAAATTATTATTCAACCATGTCCCGGCGGGGAATTGACTTTCGCTAAAGCGGAATTTAAATCCGTATATGGAAAAATATCTTCTAACTGGAAAATAGAAAACGAAAGATTTGTTCTTGAAGTTGAAATCCCTCCGAATACAACAGCAAAAGTCTTTGTTCCGGACGGCAATGAAGAATCGGGTTTCAAAGAGCATAATATTGGTTCGGGAAAATACACATTCGAGTCAATTCTTTAACACTTTATGAAAAGGGTTCAGCCGCAAAGCGGCGTTAAAGTCCCCCTTTTTAAAGGGGGTTGGGGGATTTATTTAACCACAT
Organism: bacterium; assembly: GCA_029933535.1. Taxonomy (GTDB): domain Bacteria; phylum Auribacterota; class UBA3054; order UBA3054; family B51-G9; genus B51-G9. The sequence continues at coordinate 1,040 of JAOZNZ010000675.1, forward strand.
AAGATACATAAGAAAACATAAGTTTTTTATTTTATAAATTAAATTCGCCCATTAGGACCATTAGGACCATTAGGACCATTAGGTCCATTAGGACCATTAGGTCCATTAGGACCATTAGGTCCATATCTTAAACCACTAACCAGGTTCTGTCAAATAAGACATGAAAAAAATGAGAAAAGAGTTAACTTTAAAATGTGGCAAAGCCACAGAGTTTTATAGCCCCGTGCTTTAGCGCGGGGAAAATGTTGAAATCATAAAAAGCGTCCTGTAGGGACGCAGCAAATGGATCCAAAACGTCCGATTAATTCCTCCGCCCTTTTCGGGTGGATAGACTTTGTTTATTACATCTCCGCGCTAAAGCACGGGGCTATACACGTAAGCCGCTTTGCGGCAAAATAACTCTCAGAAACACCCTCGAAATGTACGCTGATTTGGCGGGCAAAAGGGGGGGAGAAACAAAAAAACACTCAAAAACACGATGAATAAAGGGTGTTATAACAAATTATGTCTATTATATTTGACAGAACCACTAACCAACAAAGGGAAAAAATGAAAAAAATTAATTTAATTCTAATCGCTGCTTTTACTCTCTTCATAGGCAATATCGCAGTAGCTGATACTGTAGTTGACCCTGACCCGCTTTTTAATTATATAAGCATCGCGGAATGGAACACAGATGATGATTTTGAATTCTGGATATTTGCAAATATCGGAAATTCAAATGTTTTGGATGGAATTCTGTCCGGTGAGCCTACTAACGGTGATCCTTTCTTTTATAAAGCCGGTGTATCACCCGTAGATCTGAATATAAATCCAATCGTTGAATTTCGTCTTAAACAATCTGATTCTTTTACCAGTGGTATGCAAATATTTTTCGACACTTCAGATAATCCGGGTTTTGCTGAGGCACGCAGTTTAATTATTCCGGACGGAATAGTGCCTATAGATGGCGAGTTTCATATTTATCAATGCGATATGTCCGCAGTTACAGATTGGGATAGCACTTTAGTGACTTTTCGGGTAGACCCTTACATGGGTGACGACTCCATCGGCATTCCTTTTGAAATTGATTATATTCGTGTAGGCTCAACCGAAACACCTACAATTAACCCTTCCGCTTCACAGGGAACTTATTCTAATAAAGTTGTTGTAACTTGGAATACAATTGATAACGTTAATAAATATCAGGTTTGGAGAAGTCTTACAAATGACAGCTCCACGGCTATTACTAATTCGCCGGAGTTAACAACCGGCAGCTTTGACGATATGACCACAG
>JAOZNZ010000676.1 GCA_029933535.1 bacterium
CGGATGAAGTACCTACTGTAAATAAATACCAGGTGTGGAGAAGTTTAACAAATGACAGCAGCACTGCTGCAACTATCTCACCGGAGATAACTACTAATCTTTATGATGATACGACGGTCACACCTGATGTAGATTATTATTATTGGGTAAAAGCTTTCATTACAAATGACTGGGGAAATTTTGGTAATTCCGCTTTTGGATTTGCAACAACATCAACCGGACCTGATACTCCTGTAAATGTTTCTCCTGTCGACGGGGCGGTAATTCCTTCTTTTCCTGTTTTTCTTGAAGCTTCAGCTTATTTCGATCAGTATGGCTGGCCGATGGAAGCTGTTCAATGGCAGCTTGATTACGACACAAATTTCAGTTTTGCAAAATGGGACAGTGGAGCTCTTTTAACAAACCTTACAACAATTGAACCGCCAAGTTTTATTATTGGGACACAAAATTACTGGAGGGTTCGTTATAGAAATAGTCGTACAAAATGGAGCGAATGGTCATCATGCACAATGTTTGATTTTAATGTAATTCACATTACAAATTCACCATACTTTTTCTATGATACTTTCAATGTTACCGGCAGTGGTGATGTAAATAAAAATTTCTATCTTGCAGGAAGGCAGTTCGGCACGGCAACTCCGCTAAATTACACTATTTCAGGTCAAACAGAAATCGGCAGCGATTCGGCTAATCCGGGTGAGTTGTTGATGGGTTTATCCAGCGGTGTTTCACCAAACTACAGTTTTACGGGATCAGGAAATTTCAAAATTGAGTTTGATGTCGTGCCGCACGCGCTTGACAAAACAAATGACTGGATAGCTTTGACTTTTGGTAAAAGTAGTCAGGATAATGCACTGATCCCTGTAAGCCCATCAGGTGCAGGACTTGGCTTTTTTAACGATGGCGTATTTATGGCGTTTGACGGTGAAACACTTGTAGGCCTCGGTACCGGAGTTCCGACTGACGAAAAACTGCATATCATTTTAACTGCGTCCACAGAAGACTTTGATTATGAACCTGTAAAATATTCCGCTTTTGTAAATGGAAATCCTATGATATCTGTCACCAATCCTAATTTGGGTTATGTTTATAATGATACCGGCGGATTTGAGAATAATTATATTGCTTTGTATAGTTATAACTACATTTCACCTAACACAAGCTTATTTGATAATTTGAAAATTACCAAAGTAGAAAATACTGTTTCTGTTACAAATTGGGTAGGCGATTCTGATATGCTTCCAATGAATCCTGCTAAAACAACTCATGCCGTAAATATGAATGGTTTATCGGTGACAATTAACGGTGTTGATTTTATCGGCACGGGAACTAATTTCGGCGGATACGTTAACGGATCATCAATCTTACAGTCAAACGGATGGGAGTTGATGAGTGCTAACGGAACAGTAATTTTTCACGCCGACGAACATGTTACAAATATTGTTACAGATAGCGGTACAAAAACCCTGATGGAATATTTCGCTTATTTCAACGCTCCGGGCGGTTCCGCGGGATTAAAATTATCCGGTCTTACTCCTTATTCATCAAATGTTATTTCCATATATTCTTACGGCTGGGAAGAAGCAAACAGAGCTTGCTATTTTTCAAGCACATCGGGTGGGGCTATAACAAATGTTAATCAGGATACTTATGGTAACGGATCAGGTATCATTGTTCGTTACAGCTATGTGGCTGACGGAAACGGAGAATGTACTATCGTTATTTCAACTACCGGCTCAGGCGGGTGGCACCTCTCAGGTTTCTATAGCGAGGAAATCGCTGCTGTACCTGCGGAAATAAACGTTGCTGATAAACTTGACTTTGGCGAAGTCGTAGCCGGAATTCCAACTACTCTTCAACTCGAAGTTATGAATATTGGTGCCGGCATCGTTTCAGGTTCTATTAGCGGAATTGTCGCACCGTTCAGTTTAGCGAATTCCTATTATGCCACTTCAGCAACTTCAGACATCATAACTGTAACATTTACTCCGTCCGGAGAAGAAATTTACTCGGAAACTATCACATTGTCAGGTAGCGGAGGCGATGCGCAGGTAATTCTAACGGGAACGGGAGTACCTGAACCGTGTTTATTTATAATTTATAATTTATTATTTATAATTTATTATCGAAGGAAATTTAATTCTAAAAATTAAATTTAAAATTCTAAATTCATCCCGAGGCGCGATAGCGCACTCGGGACAAATTTAAAGGCTCGCTCGAAAATAAATTATAAATCTTGCGAAAACAATTAGATTTCGGCTTTGTTATTTTTTTCGGGTAATTCTGTTGCTAATGCAACAGCCGCATTAAA
>JAOZNZ010000677.1 GCA_029933535.1 bacterium
AATATAAATGATATAAAAACTTGTTGCTATCCATAATATTAATGTCATTGAGAAAGAAAGGACAACAAAAGTTCTTTGTTTTTCCTGTAGTTTATGTAAACTAAAAACAGCTTTTATCAGGAATATAAATGAAAGTAGTCCGCTAATCCATCCCAGCATAAGAAATTGTGCGGCAAACGCTTTCCAATTAGAAAATAAAGCATTAAAATTTATTGAAAAAAGTTTGAAATAATGAGCCGGAATGTATTCATTTTTATAGAAAATAAATATTATTGAAATTAGGGCAAATATCCCTGCCGCCAAAAAAAGAATAAGTTTTTTCCTCTCTTTTTTGTTAAAAAATATTTCAACAAGAAGTGTAGCAATAAAGGCGGGAATAATTATTATAACCTGCTGCTTTGTGAAAAATGCGAGTGAGAAAAATATAAAAGCGGCAACGGCGATTAAAAATTGCTTTTTGCATAAAAATTGCCAGGTAAAATAAAACGTCCAGAGAAAAAATAATAAAAACAGACTTTCCGGCATGGCTGTATTAGCATAGAGCCGCGTGGGCATGATTAGAAAAGCCATTGCAATTAAGAATGCTGTCTGTAAACTAAATTTCTTTGTTTCCTGTTTTTCGCTTAACTTATAAGTTATTAAAAAGATGGGAATGGCTGAAAAAGCATAAACAATATGATTAAAAATCTGAATTGCGCGAAAGGAAGTTGTAAATTGTTTAAACGCAAAAAATGGTGAGATTAAAATCGAATATAATGCTCGCAAAGTATGAAGTTGGTTGCCTTCATAAACAAATTCTCGGTACTTATGGAATGATTGAGCAAGTTCAATGTAAAACTTTTCATCAAAGAAAATATAAGGGTATTGAACCTTGCAGAACAAATACATAAATACTGGTACTGAGATGGCGGAACATAAAAGCAAATAAATATAAACAATTTTTTTATTCTGCATTTTGACAGGAATGATCAATTTGTCACACCGTTTTTTTCTGCCATTTCAATAAAACCTTTTCGCATAAATCTATCTTTTATTTTATCTCTGTTTTTGTAAAATTTCGCGATAATATCTTTTCTTTTTCTAATACCTCCAACTATGCCCATTACAGCAGCAGTTTTATATACTTTCGGATCTTTGCCAAGCACATTTCCTATTAACATTAATAATTTTAACGACCTGGCTTCATTCATATAATTAATCACTTTCGGTACATCTTCTTTTGTCATTACTTTGCCATAAGCTTCACCGAAAGCCACAGAAATTTCGGGTTCAATTTTATATTTTTCTTCGTCAGGTTCTCGTTGCAAAATCTGCCAATAAGCTTCCTTGCATTCAGAAACAGGATTTCGTTTGATTGGTTTTAAATATCTGTCGGGATACATACCTGATTGGGGCTTTTCTCCCGCAAGGTCTTCCGCTTGGTGCAACAATTCAGGTAATCGTAATATGTCTTTCGGATTATTATAGTTAATTGATTTTAATTTTTGTTTAATTGCTTCAACTTCGGCTTTGAATTGTTTTTCAGCTTTTTGTTTATCATAACCGGCAGCTTTCAACCGCTTATTCCATTTTTCATATTTCATGCACGTTCTGTGAAAAGCTTGTATCATTCCTCGAATTTCACTTTTGGAAGAATGTGTTACGGATTTAGGATAATATTTTGCAAAGATTTCATAAGCTTTATCAGAAGGTTGTTTTCTTACACCAAATAATAAAATCTCAATAAGATATCTATTTTGTTCATTTTCGAGAAGCTTTTCAAGTTCCGGCAGTGGCATCTCACTGAAAGTTTTTTGAAGACAAATCCAAATACTTCCTCTTAAATCGTCAACCGGCCGTATAATTTTTCGTTTTTTCCCCCATGGTTGTAATTTATATCTCTTATTAATTTCTTGATATTTTTCGTCAAGTTTTCTGTAAAACACCATATATTTATTACGCAAATTCGAATTTTCAATTGCAGTATCTGAAGTTCCGCCAATAAGGTAGGTCAATATGTATGCCGTAGGTCTTTTCCAATTATTAGTATCAGAAAGAATTGGTAGAAGTAATTTATGTAATATTATTGGATTATTTTCAGAATATCTACCAGCAAAAGATTCAAGTCTGCCTATATCAATTACATATATTTCATCTTTATCACCTTTCCTACACCGTTTATGGTATATCTCATCATCATAAATTTCTTTGTAAGCATTTATAAGGCTTTGCACTATTTCATCAGTATATTTTTCAGTTTCAGATGACATCGAAAGATTATTTGTTAAATCTGTTCTCTCTAATAATTGTTTCGGCAGTCGCTTTTCCAAT